>JBEANV010000357.1:0-4583 GCA_041165285.1 Pseudomonadota bacterium
GACGAGCGCCACTGGGACGCCGTGCTCGCCACCAACCTGACCGCGGTGTTCACCAGCCTGCGCGCCGCCGCCCGGTTGATGAAACCCCGTGGCGCGGGCAGCATCATCGTCACCACCTCGAACGCTGCCATCATCAACGAGGCCATCGTCGGCACGCCCTACATGCCCGCCAAGGCGGGTGCCGCGTCGCTGGTGCGGCAGGCCGCGATGGAGCTGGCCCGCTACGGCATCCGCGTCAACGCCATCGCGCCGGGGCCGTTCGCCACCAACATCGCCGGCGGGCGCCTGCGCAACCCGGCCGACCGCGCTGCCTTCCAGGTGCGCGTGCCCATGCACCGGGTGGCCGACACGGACGAGATCAAACCGCTGGCGCTGTACCTGGCGTCACGGGCCTCGTCGTTCATGACGGGTGCGCAACTGGTGATCGACGGCGGGCAGATGCTCGGCCGGGTCGATTGAGCACGGAGCAGCACCCATGCAAGCCGCCATCTTCGACGCCTTGAACCAGCCCCTGCGGCTGGTCGAGCTGGACGACCCGGAACCCGACCGCTACCAGGTCTTGCTCAAGGTCTGCCGCTGCGGCATCTGCGGCAGCGACCTGCACATCACCCAGGATCCCGTGTTCGGCGCCCGCGCAGGCGACGTGCTGGGCCACGAGTTCTCGGGCGAGGTGCTGGAGGTCGGCGCCGAGGTGACGCACCTGAAGGTCGGTGACCAGGTCACGGCCGCACCGCTGTTCGGTTGCGGCGACTGCGACAGTTGCCACCGTGGCGAGCCGGCCTGGTGTGCCCAGATGCGGCTGACTGGCGGCGGCTATGCGCAGTACGCCACCCTCGCCGCGCGCCAGTGCCGCAAGCTGCCTTCGGGCATCTCGGCGGCGGACAGCGCATTGGCCGAACCGCTGGCGGTGGCGCTGCATGGCGTGCTGCAAGCCCGGATGGAGCCGGGCGACCGGGTGCTGGTGGTCGGCGCGGGGGCGATTGGTCTGGCGGTGGCCTACTGGGCGCGCCGACTGGGGGCGGGGTCGGTGGTTGTGACCGACTTGCACCGCCACCAGGAACAGCGCGCACTGGCCCTGGGCGCCACGGCCTTCCTGACCGCGGAGGACGATCTCGCCCGCCAGGCCCGTGATCGCCTCGGCGGCGATCCGGATGTGGTGTTCGAGTGTGTCGGCAAACCCGGCCTGATCGACCAGTGCATCGGGCTGGTGCGCCCGCGTGGCACGGTGCTGGTGCTGGGCCTGTGTACGACACGGGACCACTTCGACGCCTTCCGCGCGATCTCCAAGGAGGTCCGCATCACCATGTCGGTGTTCTTCAGCATGCGGGAATTCGAGGTCGCGATCGATGCGCTCGACAAGGGTCGGCACGCCCCGCAGGCGTTGATCTCCGAAACGATCGCGCTGGCGGATCTGCCTACCGCCTTCGAAGCCCTGCGGCAGCGCACCTCGCAGTGCAAGGTACTCGTCGATCCGTTCCGGCCCGCTGCGCTGCCCGGCGTTCAGTGACGGGTGGCGTGCATGGCTTCGGTGGGCGTGACCCCGAAGTGCTGCTTGAATGCCCTTGAAAAATGCGGGTGGCTGGCGAAGCCGCAGCGGTAGGCCGTTTCGGCGACCGTGCCTGGGCGCTCGCGCGGATCCGTCAGCAGGTGGTGGGCGTGGTCCAGACGACAGGCGAGCACAAAATCGCCCACCGACAGCTCCTGCGCAGCGAACAGCCGCCGCAGATGCCGCGCTGACACACCGACCGCCACGGCGATCTGTTCGGCAGCCAGCCCCTCATCGGTGTAGTGCTCTTCGATGAACTGCTTGGCCGCCAGCAGATGGCCCGCACTGAGCGCCGACATCGCTCCCCGGCCCTCCGCCTGCCCGAGCATGGCCCCCAGCAGATCACAGACCTGGTGCGTCAGAACAGCGGTAGGCCATTCGGCGCGCTCCGGCCCTTCCAGCAGGTTCAACAGCAGCCGGCTGAGCGTGCGCTGGTAGAGCTGGTGCGTGCTGCGGGTGGCGGCAATCTGGATAGGCCGGGCCATGTCGATGCGCGCAAGCTGGGTCTGGAACAGCGGTGCGGGAATGTCGATGTGCAGCAGCGTGAAATCCCGCGCACCGCCGAACAGGTAGGGATGGCGTGCGTCATAGACCAGCATCTCGCCTGCGTGCATCTTGGCGCAGTGTCCGCGCTGGTAGATGAAGGCTTCGCCGGTCAGGATCAGGTTGACGAACATCGATTCGCGGGGAAAGGCGCGGACCATGTCGGGCGTGCGTTCGATGACGTGTTCGTTCGCGCAGGTCAGCGCGATGCGCAGCGGGCCGATGTCGAGGCAGGTCTGGTGCGCCCGCAGGCCCTCGTCGGCGTGGGGCGAGCAGCGGAAGCTGAACAGCGCATCCCGGCACTGGTCTTCCCAGTAGCGCGCCCGTCGTTCCGGGTTGATCGCGGCGGTGTCGATGGAGCAGCGCTGCAGGATCTGTGCATTCATGCACGCAGTGGACCAGAGCGCACCACGCGCCGCGATAGGCAGATGTACTGAGACCGGGCGCGGTTTCAGACCGACAGCACCTGCAGCATCTGCAAACTGGCCAGCCGCTCCTGACAGCGCTCCTTCGTCCCCGCCGGTACCTTGCCCGTGATCGCAGCCGACACAGGGGCGGCCAGCATCCGCACAAATTGCTGGCGCACGGCGTCCGCGTCGATCGAGGCGATCCGCTGCATCCATTCACCCGACGGACGCACGCGGCCGAACACGAACAGATCCTGCGCCGCGCCCTCCAGCCGGCGCTGGGAACGTTCACGGGCACGCACGCTGCGCACGGCAAGCTGGTTGCGGGCGCGCTCCAGATGCACCGGGTCGATCGAGGCCGCGTGTGCCTGCAGCAGCGTGGTGACTTCGGCGAACAGCGCGTCCAGGTGCTCGGGCGTGGTGGAGGCTTCGATGACGAACTGCCCCGCCAGATCCGACACGTCCGCCGAACACCCCGCGTAGTACACCAACCCCAGCCGCTCGCGCACCCGGTCGAGCAGCGGTGAACTCATGCCCTCGCCGAACACCGTCGCGGCCATCACGGCGGCGGGCATGTCGGGATCAGCCTGCGCCGGGATCGGAAAGCCCAGCACGACATGGGTTTGGCTGGACCCGCTCTGCCGCCGCGCGCGCACGCCGCCAAGGTAAGCGGGCGCGGCCACAAGGTTCGGCGCTCCGGCTGGCATGGCGCCGAACACCGCCTCGGCCTGCGCAGCCATTGCCTGCGGATCGACCGGTCCGGCCACCGCGACGATGACGTTCACCCCCGTGTACTGCCGCTGCACGTAACCCATCAGCTCGTCGCGACTGAAACGCTCGATGTTGCGCCGCTTCCCGATCACGGGCTGTGCCAGCGGGTGGCGGCCATAGCAGGCTTCATCGAAGAGCTTGAAGGCGGTGGACAGCGCGTCGTCCTCGTCCTCCAGGTACTCCTGCAGGATCACCTGCCGCTCGCGCTCCAGCTCCGCCTCCGGGAACTGGCTCTCCAGCACGATGTCGCCGAGCATCTGGATGAACTGCGGCGCGTGCCGGGCCAGTCCGCGCAGGTGGTAGGCGGTGTGGTCCTTGTCGGTGTGGGCATTGGCCTCGGCGCCGAGCTGTTCAGCGTCGAGGTTGATCCGCTGGCAGTCGCGGGTGCGGGTGCCCTTGAACGCCATGTGTTCGACGACGTGGCTGATGCCGTTGAGCCGGGCGCTTTCGTGGCGGCTGCCAGTGCGCACGTAGACGCTGACGCAGGCGCTCTCCAGGTGCGGCTGCACGATGGTGAGCACGCGCACGCCGTTGGCGAGGGTGTGGACGTGGGTGTCGGGGTCAGGGCGGGAATCGGTCATGCGGCATTGTGACGGTGTGCCTCATCCGCCGCGCAGCGCCGCCCGCAGCTTCTCGCCCAGGTCCGGCCGCTCCTTGAACGGATCGGTCGGGTTGCGCCCCTGCAGCACGTCCTCCAGCCGCGTGCCGACCAGTCCGATCGCCCGCGGGTGGCTGTAGATGTAGAACTGCCCGGCCAGCACGGCGTCCACCACCTTCTGCGCCACCTCGGCCGCGCTCACCTTGCCGCTGGTCACGGCTTTCTCGCCCATCGCCTTGCCGATCAACTGGCTCTGCGTCGGCTGCGCGGCGGGCAGGTCGGCGGGGCGGTTGCGCTCGCTCTGGTGGATGCCGGTCGGCACGAAGTACGGGCACAGCACGCTGGCGCTGATCTGCGACGTGACCAGTGACAGGTCCTGGTACAGCGTCTCCGACAGGCTCACCACCGCGTGCTTGGTGACGTTGTAGACGCCCATGTTCGGCGCGTTCAGCAGACCCGCCATCGAGGCGGTATTGACGATGTGGCCCTCCCACTCCGGGTCGGCCTTCGCGGCGGCCAGCATCATCGGCGTGAACACCCGCACTCCATGCGCCACGCCCATCAGGTTCACGCCGACCACCCATTCCCAGTCCGCCAGCGTGTGTTCCCAGATCAGCCCGCCCGCGCCCACGCCCGCGTTGTTGAACACCAGGTGCGGTGCCCCGAAGCGTTCGAGCGTCGCCGCCCCCAGCGCCTCGGCCTGATCCGCCTTCGACAC
>JBEANV010000358.1:0-4244 GCA_041165285.1 Pseudomonadota bacterium
AAAGCTGATGCGGGCGCGCGAGAAACTCCCGAGTTGTCTCGGAAACGGAGGCCAGCGGGTTGGCGAGGGAAAACTGTGAGGACATAGAAGTGGTTTCTTTCATTCAATGAAGGATTGGACAATCAATTCAGGATCATGTCGGCGGCCTTCTCGCCAATCATGATCGTCGGCGCATTCGTGTTGCCGCTGGTCAGCGTGGGCATGATGGAAGCATCGACGACGCGGAGTCCGTCGATCCCTCGAACGCGCAAGCGGTCATCGACCACTGCCATTGCGTCCGAACCCATCTTGCAGGTTCCCACCGGGTGGTAGACGCTGTTGCAGTTGTCCTTGATGTATTCGTTCAGGTCACGGTCGCTGGTCGCCTGCTTGCCAGGGGCATATTCCTCGCCACGGAAATCGTCGAATGCCTTCTGCGCCACGATCTCGCGCGACATGCGCAGGGCATCGCGCATCACGCGCAGGTCATCCGCCACAGAAAAGAACTGCGGATCGAGGCTAGGAAGGTCTGCAGGATCGGCACTCCTGGCCAGCACGGTGCCGCGACTCTGGGGGCGAGACAAATTGAAATATGGCATGAAACCTTCTTCCCAGATGATCTCGCGGCCATGGTCGTTGTACATGACATTGTTGATGTGCCACTGCACATCCGGGGCGATCAGATCGGGCCGAGTCTTGAGAAAGGCCATGACCTCGACACCGTGGGCGGCAGCGGCCCCCGCACCGGTGGTGAAATATTGCATCACGCCCAGAAGCTGGCGATGCAGACGCAGGTATTTCAGGACCGAATAGGGTTTCGTGATCCGCACCTTGAGGCCGCAGCCGACATGGTCCTGCAAATTCCGCCCCACCCCAGGCAGATCGTGTTCCACCTTGATGCCAACCTTGCGCAGATGTCCTGGATCGCCGATGCCTGAGAGCTGGAGCAGGTGCGGAGAATTGAATGTGCCGCCGCACAGGATCACTTCCTTGTCGGCCATCAGCGTCTTCTTCTGTCCCCCCTCGACATATTCGATTCCGACGGCCCGCCCCGCTCGCATCAGGATACGGGTCACCATTGCACGGGTGATCACCGAGAGGTTCTTGCGGTGCTTGACCGGCGTGATGTAGCAACGCGAAACGCTCGACCGTACCCCGTCGGCCAGCGTCCCGTCGCACGGGCCGACCCCTTCCTGCTCGCCTCGGTTCAGGTCATCGTTGTACGGGTAGCCGGCCTGCTGACCAGCTTCCAGCCACGCGGTCGAGATCGGGCTGGAGAGTTGCGAGCGGGAGGTCTTCAGCGGCCCGTCGGCGCCGTGGATGGACGTGACGCCGCCGCCCTGCCAGCCCTCGGCTTTCTTGAAATAGGGCAGAACGCTGTCGTAATTCCAGCCACGGTTGCCCAGCTCCGCCCAGTGGTCGTAGTCGGTGCGGTGGCCGCGCGTGTAGATCATGCCGTTCACCGTGGTGCAGCCCCCGACGCTCTTGGCACGTGGAATGAGCATCTTGCGGTTGTTCACATGGGTTTGCGGCACCGTCCAGTAACCCCAGTCCAGTTCCAGCGTCTGCATCAGGCGGAAATAACCCGCCGGCATGTGGATCCACGGGCTCTTGTCCCACCCGCCAGCCTCGACGACCGTCACGCTGACCTGGCTGTCAAACGTCAGGCGATTGGCCAGAACCGCCCCCCCGGAACCCGCGCCGATGATGATGTAATCCGACATGTTCAATTCTCCTGACTGTGTATCCGGTTGATTTTCTGGATCCGCATCTTCATGTGGCGCGTGGCCCGCCCTTCGTGGACGCAAGCACAGGCCCGAGATTCCGGATGGCCACGGCAATCACGATGGCACTGGCCTGCACGAGCAGTTGCTGCGCGGCCCCGGCACCCAGCGCCAGCACCATCTGATTGAGTTGCGACATGAAGATCGCGGCCACCCCGGAAGCCAGGACACTGCCGCGCCCGCCACTGAACGGGGTGCCACCAACCACCACCGCCGCAATGCCCGGCAGGAGATAGTCATTTCCGGCGGAATGAGAGGCGGATCCAATGAAACCCGCATACAGGATGCCCGCCACCGCGAAGCAGACAGCCGCTGCTGCATAGGTGCCGACCTGGTAGCTGAGCATATGGATACCTGCAGCCGCAGCCGATCTCGGACTGGCCCCGACGGCAATGAAGCGCCGACCCCCGATGGTCGTGTGGGTGACGATGGCCACGCTGGCAATGAACGCCACGGCCAGAACCAGCGTGTACGGAATATCCAGCACGGTATTGTGAGAAAATGCCTCCAGGGATTTCGGTACCGCGTGCGGAACCCCGCCGGAAAGCGACAACACAGCCCCCATGAAAATGGCATTGGTCGCCAGCGTCGCCACGATCGGGATGATGTTCAGTCGTGCGATCAGTATTCCGTTGAGTCCCCCGGCCGCCGCCGCGATCAGCACGGTCGCCACCACGCCGACCAGCATCGAATCCGTCGCGAATCCAACCATGGTGACGAGAAATCCACCCAGGCTTACCAGACCGGCGCTGGACATGTCCAGCCCGCGCTGCTGAATCACGATCGTCTGTCCAACGGCGACGATGGCGAGCATGGCCGCAAAGGGCAGCATGGAGGTCAAGGCCGAGGCCCGCAAGGTACCGGGCGCGACCACGGCACTCACCGCGAACAGCAGCGCGGTGGCGATCCATACCCACGCGAATTCACCGACGAACACGCCTCGGGATTGTTTTGTCTGGTTCATGCCATCGTCCCCATCGTGGGTATTGATTCAAGTCGCGGCCGCGAGCTGTCGGCTCTTGCTGAAGAGGGCCACGGCGGCCACGATCATTCCGCCCAGCAGGTAGGACTGCCAGGCTTGATCCAGTGCCAGGAAATTGGTCACCGTGTTCACCTGGGTGATGAAGATGGCCCCCAGCAGCGACCCCACGAACGAGCCTCGGCCCCCGAACAGGCTGGCTCCGCCAATCACCACTGCCGCGATGCTGGTCAAGGTGAATCCGATCCCGGCACGCGGATCCCCGATGCCGACCTGGGGGATGAGCGTCAGGGCGGCCAGCGACGTGAGCACCGAGCAGCCGACATAGGCCAGCAGCCGCATCCGGGCAGGCGAGACGCCCGCGACACGCGCCGACTCCTCGCGCGATCCCAGCCCGCGCAGGCCATAGCCGATCCGGCGCTGCAGCAGCACATGCTCCAGCACCAGCCCGATCACCACGGCGGCCAGGAAGCTGACCGGAACAAAGCCGATCTGCCCACCCAGCACCTCCAGAAACCGGTCGTCCATCGGGCCGTCGGTCGTCGGCCGGAACAGCAGCGACACCGCCTGCACGCCCATGTAGGTCGCCAGCGTGGCCACCATCGGGTGCAGCCGCAACGGCTCGACCAGGGTCCAATTCAGCAGCCCCAGGGCGACCGCGAGCACCAGCATGAGCACCAGCCCCCCCGCCACCTGGATCGACCCGGCATCGGCCACGAACCAGAACGACCCGAGCACCATCTGCAGCCCCAGCAGCGGCCCGACGGACAGGTCGATCCCGCCGATCAGCAGGAGCAACTGCTGCCCGTAGGCCACCAGGGCGGCCGTGGCAATCAGCGTCATCATGCCGCCGAGGTTCTGCGCGGTGAGGTAGGCAGGGTTCTGGAACTGCGCCACGATCCCCATCAGAAGGATCGCCAGGGACACCAGCACCAGCGGGCCGGAATGCCCGGCCGCCCACCGCTGGAAGGCACCGGCCGAGCCGTGGACCTTCTCCCGCACCGAGGTCGCCTTGAGCACCGACGACAGGATGTCGCTCTCCGACACCTTCCCGCCTTCGAGCGTGTCCACGAGGGTGCCGCGCGAGAAAATCGCCACCCGATCCGACAGCCCGGCAACTTCCGCCGCATCGGACGACAGGACCACGACGGCAACGCCCCGCCGGGCCGCCTCGCGCAGGTTGCGGTAGATCTCCATGCGCGCACCGACATCCACCCCCTGGCTCGGCTCGTCCACCAGCAGCAGCTCCGGCCCGCTGGCCAGCACGCTGGAGAGCACCACCTTCTGCTGATTGCCGCCCGACAGCGATCGGATCGGGGTGTCGAGCGACGGCGTCTTGATCGCATACTCCGCCACGGCATTCGACGCCCGCCGGTCTTCGCTGCGCTGCGCCACGAAGGGGCCGAGCGCACCCTGTCCAATGGAGCGAATGGCAAAGTTCTCGCGCACCGACAGGTCGGCAAAGAGGCCCTCGCGGTGCCGATCCCCCGGCAGATACGCGA
>JBEANV010000359.1:0-4605 GCA_041165285.1 Pseudomonadota bacterium
ATCTCGCCCGCGCAGAACACGCCGGGCAGCGCCGACAGCATCAGCCGCGCATCCATCGCCTCCAGCCGCACGCCGCCTGCGCTGCTGATCGACTCGTCGATCGGGCGTGGCGCGTTGAGCCGCAGCGGCAGTGCCTTGATGCGGCCGGCGAGCGCCGCCGGGTCGCTGCACAGCGCGATCCACTGCGCCGCGTCCAGCCCCTCGCGCAGCAGCGCCGCTTTCACGCCGGTCAGCCCGGCTTGCTCCTTCAGGTGGTTCGGCATCGACCGAGCGCCGCGGCCCTTCGCCAACGCGGTGGTCAGCGTCGGCAGATCCTTGGCAGGCAGCAGGTCGAGGTGCAGGTCGGCATGGCCGTTCGCGGCGATCTCGTCACGCAGCATCGCCGAGGCGGCGTAGACGAGGTTGCCCTCGATGCCGTTCGCGCTGACCACCGCTTCGCCGAGCCGGCTGAAGTGGCGGCCGAGGCGGTCGGTGAAGGTCAGGCGCACGCCCTTGAGCGGCGCGCCGGCTTGCTTGCCCTTGAGGTGCTCGCTCCAGGCGATGTCGAAGCCGCAGTTGGACGGCACGAGCGGGCGCACGTCCACGCCCTGCCCCGCCAGCCACGGCTGCCACGCGCCGTCCGAGCCGAGCCGCGCCCAGCTCGCGCCACCGAGCGCCAGCACCACCGCATCGGCGTGGACCGTCTTCACCCCGGCGGGCGTGTCGAACTGCAGCGTCCAGCGAGCACCGTCGGCGGCCTCGGCGGGCGCAGCGGTCAGCGCACCGTTCCAGCGGTGGCGCATGTGCAGCGTCAGGCCGGCCATGCGCAGCCGGTGCAGCCACGCGCGCAGCAGCGGCGCGGCCTTCATCTCGGCCGGGAAGACCTTGCCGGAGCTGCCGACGAAGGTGCTGATCCCCAGCCCGACCGCCCAGGTGCGCAGGCCGTCGGCGTCGAGCTGGTCGAGCCAGGCGGAGACCTCGGGTTCGCGCTCGGCGTAGCGGGGGCGGAAGGTGGCGGTCGGCTCGGCGTGGGTGAGGTTCAGCCCACCCTTGCCGGCAAGCAGGAACTTGCGGCCGACCGAAGGCATGGCGTCATACAGCGCGACGCGGGCGCCTCCAGCGAGGAGAACTTCGGCAGCCATCAGGCCGGCGGGGCCGCCGCCGATGACGGCGACGTAGAGGGAAACGGAGGGGGCAGACATCCGGGGGAGTCTAGCCGGGCCGATACCGGTTGCCCGGTTCAGGGTGACAGCACCAGCACGGGCGCCGGCACCTGACCCGGACTCAGATTGCCCCACGCATAGGCCGTGCCGTTGGTCTTGACCACCACCGAATGGTGGTCGTATGTCGATACAGCGCTTACGCCCGTCAGGGGTACGCCCTGCAAGTCAAGCACACGGATTGGGTAGAGAGCAGAGGCAGTGGTCACACCGCCGATCTGCTTGAGCAGGTTGGAACCGACGCCCCACAGACTGCCATCCGACTTCAGGAACAGCGTGTGACTGTCACCCGCCGCCACAGCGGCCACACCCGTCAACGCCACCGAAGCCGACGACTTGACGGGGATCGCACGGTAGGACGATGTGCCGATGCCGATCGTGCCAGTGCCGAGTTGGCCATAGGCGTTGTAACCCCAAGCGTAAACCGTGCCGTCCTTGAGCAACGCCACCGAGTGCGAGACGCCCGCAGCCACCGCCACCACGTTCGACAGCGGCAATCCGGCGGCGGTCAGCACCGGTTTGGCCAGCGTCTTCGTGTTGAAGGCAGCACCGTTGCCGAGGTGTCCGTACTGCTCCCAACCCCAGGACCAGACCGTGCCATCCTTCTTGAGCGCCAACGCGTGCATGGTGCCCGCCGCAGCGACTTGGCTGACATTGGCCAGCGGCTTGCCTGTGAGATCAAGCACCGGGCTGGCCAGCGGCGCAGGTGCACCGCCGCTCAACCCTGGGCACAGAGCCGCATCGATACCAAGCACGCACAACGTGTTGGTGCCCCAGGCCCAGACCGTGCCATCCGTGCGCGCGGCCACCGAGAATTGCCCACCGGTCGCGATCGAGGCAACCCCCGTCAGCACTGCCCCCAAAGTGGTTTTCACCGGCACCGGGTAGAGCCGATAGGTCGAGCCACCATCACCTGCCAGTCCGCTGCCCCAGGCGGTCAGGCTGCCATCGGTCTTGAGTGCCAAGGCATGGCTTCCCCCGACCGACACCATCGATACGCCGGTCAGTGCAGTGGAGGCCGAAGCCTTGGCACGGGAGAGCTGGCCTGTTCCAAACGCGACAGGGTTGGCGCGCAAGGTACTCACCAGTCCCGGACTGCCCCACACCCACAGCGCGCCGTTTTCACCCACCACCGCCGTGTACTGGAACCCGGTCGAAACCCGTGCAAACTGCGGCACCACCGTCAGCCGTGCATCCGTGCTCGTCACTGTCACGCCCGCCGACTTGACCTGCACGCTGTAGAGGGCATTGTCATCGGTCAATGCGGTCACGGGTGTCGTGTAGCTGATGGCGGTGGCCCCGGCGAGGTTCACGCCGTTTCGGCGCCACTGGTAGGTGAGCGCAGTGGCGGGTGCTGCCGATGTAGCCGCCACGGTGAACACGGTGGACTGCCCGCGCTGAACGCCCTTGCCAACTGGCTGCGAGGTGATCGATGGCGCTCCCGCCCAAGTCAACATGCTCGCCGCCGACAAGGTGCACGTCCACGCACCGCAGCGCCAGTTCAGGTTGATGCCAGACATCTCATCCTCCTTGGAACGCCAGAGTCACGCCGTCCGGAACACCACGCGCCGAATCAACACAAATCTGAGACGCCATCGGGATTTTTATCACTTTTCACCTTAGCACCGACGGGCATATTCACGTCGGCGCCGATGAAAACTACTTGACAAGACCCGAAAGCGATCACTGCGCTAGCCGAGGAAAACAACCTGACCAGCATCTTCAACGCGCCGGGGCCGGACTTCAGCGGCAACCGGGCCGGCACGGACACGCCCGCGTTGCGCAGTGCGCACGCCCCGGCCTGCGGCTCGGGCTCGCGGTGGCTGAAGGTGGCGGCCGAGGCACCGCACGAAGGGGGCGCCTCGGCGTGGGTACATCACTGTGCGCAGCAGTTCAACCAAGGGAAGCTGCGGACGAGTTGTGGCGCGAATGACGCCACCCGGGCCTGTCCGGATTTCTGTGTGTGAGGCTCACTGAACCTTCACCGATGTCGTGAAGGTGGTTGGCGATCTTACGGGTTCGATTGGGTGAACCGGTCTTCGTAGAGGATCGCGAATTGGTTCATCGCTGATTTCCAGTGGTTGGCCGCCCGTCCCCAATCCTCAGTGATGTTGCGCAAGGCCAGCCAGATCAGCTTGGTGGCCGCGTCGTCGCTGGGGAAGTGCCCGCGCGTCTTGATGATCTTGCGCAGCCTCGCGTTCACGCTCTCAATCGCATTGGTCGTGTAGATCACGCGGCGCACCTCGGGCGGGAAGGCGAAGAACGGGATGACCTTGTCCCAGGCCCTGCGCCAGGCACCCACGACGGTCGGGAACTTCCGGCCCCATGGCCCAGCCTCGAACGCGTTCAGCTCGGCCTCAGCCGCCTCGGCACTCACCGCCGTGTAGATGGGCCTGATGGCCGCCGCCAGCGCCTTGCGGTCCTTCCAACTGGCGAAGTCCAGGCTGTTGCGGATGAGATGCACGACGCAGGTCTGCAGCGTCGTGGCCGGGAACACCGCTCCAAGCGCCTCTGGCATGCCTTTGAGTCCGTCGGTGACGGCGATCAGGATGTCGTGGACTCCGCGTGTCTTCAGGTCATTGAAGACCTTCATCCAGAACTTGGCACCCTCGGTGTTCTCGATCCAGATCCCGAGGATGTCGCGGCTGCCGTCGGGCAGCACGCCCAGCGCCAGGTACACGGCCTTGGACCTCACGACAGCGTCCTCGCGGATCTTGACCCGCAGTGCGTCGAAGAACACCACCGGGTACATCGACTCCAGCGGGCGCGTCTGCCAAGCCGTGACCTCGCTCATCACGGCGTCGGTGACGCGGCTGATGAGGTCGGGCGAGACCTCCACCGAGTACATCTCGGCGAGCCAGCCCTGGATCTCGCGCACCGTCATGCCGCGTGCGTACATGGCGATGATCTTGTCGTCAAAGCCGGTGAAGCGCCGCTCGTGCTTGCCGATGAGCTGGGGCTCGAACGTGCCCTCGCGGTCGCGGGGAACGTCAATGCGCAGGGCGCCGGTGTCGGTCAGCACCGTCTTGGCGCTCTTGCCATTGCGATGGTTGGCTGCAGACCCCTCGGGCTTGGCCTGGCCAGGCGCATACCCCAGGTGGTGGCTCATCTCGGCGCCCAGTGCCCGCTCAAGCACCGACTTCTTGAACTGCTGGAAGATGCCCTCCAGTTCGGCCGGCGTCACTGGCCGGGGGATGAGTTGCTCAAGCAACTCGGCCGAGAATTGCGGCTGGGCCGCCTTGTCCGCCGCAGCGGTCGTCTTCGTCTTGCGTGGCATTCATGCTCCTTGTCGTCATGCTATGCCTCACACACAAAATCTCTGACAGGCTCCGCCACCCCGCATCTGCCCCACTCAAATCGACATCAACCGCCGAACCCCCTCGGCCTCCATGTCCTTGCCCCGCCC
>JBEANV010000360.1:0-4116 GCA_041165285.1 Pseudomonadota bacterium
GCGTGGCGCAGCGCATATATTCGATACCCGTCTGCGCATGGTGGATCTGGTGCGCGAACACAAGATCAGCGAAATCATTGTTGCGGTGCGTGAGCAGCGTGGTGGCGGTGTGCCAATGGACCAGCTGCTCGAATGCCGCATTGGTGGCGTGCCGATCATGGATCTGGCCTATTTCTACGAGCGTACCAAGGCTGAAGTGCCCGTCGACAGCCTGAAGGCCAGTTGGCTGGTCTACGGCGATGGCTTTGTCCAGGGCCGCGCACGCGAGTTCACCAAGCGTGTATTCGACGTCGCGAGTTCTTCGCTGCTGCTGCTGCTGGGGGCGCCGATCATGGTGCTGACCGCGCTGGCGATCCGCATGGACAGTGTTGGGCCGATCCTGTACCGGCAGGAGCGGGTCGGTCTGGGTGGCCAGGGCTTCATGTGCATCAAGTTCCGCAGCATGCGCACCGATGCAGAGAAAGATGGCGTTGCCCGTTGGGCGCTGAAAAATGACTCTCGCATCACCCGCGTGGGTGCTTTCATCCGCAAGACCCGGATTGATGAATTGCCGCAGCTGTTCAGTGTCCTGAAGGGCGAGATGAGCATGGTGGGGCCGCGCCCCGAGCGCCCTTCGTTTGTTGCGCAGCTCCGTGAGCAGATTCCGTTCTATGACCTGCGTCATACCGTCAAACCCGGGCTGACCGGTTGGGCGCAGGTGCGCTACGCGTATGGTGCTTCTCTGGAAGACGCACGGAAAAAGCACCAGTTCGACTTGTACTACGTCAAGAACAACTCGCTGTTGCTGGATTTGCAGGTATTGATCGAAACCGTCAGTGTTGTGCTGTTTCGGGAGGGCGCGCATTGAAATGCGGTTATCGGCGCGTGCCACGCTGTTGTCTTGATGCGGTGCAACACTTAATTTTGTAAGAAATTACCGTTGTCCCGCGGTACCATCCGGGGCTGTTGCAATGCGGTGCGCTTGCAGACTATTGAGAGGAATTCGCATGAGGATCGAAATGAGCCGTTTCTCGCGGGCAGCGGCCTTGGCCTTGGCGTGCATTACCAGTGCTGGTGTGTTGTCGGGATGTGGCTTGATGCGCAGCAGCACCTATCCGCCTGCGCCGCGGTCGGCCGAGACGCCAGACCACCGCTACAAGATCGGCCCTCTCGATACCTTGAATGTTGTGGTGTGGCGCAACCCGGAGCTGTCGTCCACGGTGACTGTGCGTCCTGATGGGCGCATCTCCACGCCTCTGGTCGAAGATGTGCTGGCTGCAGGCAAGAATCCCGCCGACTTGTCGCGCGAAATCGAGACGCTGCTGGCACGCGTGATCCGCGATCCGGTGGTGACCGTGGTCGTGGGTACCTTCCAGGGTGTCTTCAATGACCAGATCCGCATCGTGGGCGAGGCCACCAAGCCGCAGAGCGTGGCGTTCCGACAGAACATGACGATGCTGGATGTGATGATCCAGGCTGGCGGTCTGACTGATTTCGCCGACGGCAACCGTGCCGTGCTGGTGCGTGGCGCCGAAGCGGGCAAGCAGTACAGCGTCCGGCTGAAGGATCTCCTCAAGCGTGGTGACATCTCGGCCAACGTCGATGTCAAGCCGGGCGACATCATCATCGTGCCGCAAAGCTGGTTCTGATCACCCTCCCTCTCTGATATGCCCCTGACCGGTCGCTCAGAGTCGGTCAGCTCTGAACCCAAGAATTACAGGTAGACGGCCGGTATGAATGAATTCACCCGACAGGCTGCGATATTGGCTGGCAGCGTCTGGCAACATCGCTGGATGGCAGTGGCAGTGGCCTGGATCGTTGCCCTCGCTGGCGCGCTGGTCGTGTGGATCGTTCCCGAACGGCACGAAGCCCGGGCACGGGTCTACGTCGACACGCAGACCGTGCTGCGTCCCATGATGGTCGGACTGGCGTTCCAGCCCGACATCGACCAGCAGGTGCGCATGCTCGGGCGGACGCTGATCTCCCGGCCCAACGTCGAACGG
The DNA here is from genome assembly GCA_041165285.1 of Pseudomonadota bacterium. Classification (GTDB taxonomy): domain Bacteria; phylum Pseudomonadota; class Gammaproteobacteria; order Burkholderiales; family Burkholderiaceae_C; genus Sphaerotilus. The sequence continues at coordinate 1,983 of JBEANV010000360.1, forward strand.
CTGGTCAACAACCCGGCGATCGGTCTGGAAAAGCTGGAGCCGGGGCAACTGGATGCCCAGATTGAAACCCTGATGAAGTCCATCAAGGTCGAACTCACCGGGGGCAACAACCTCTACGCCATCAGCTACCGCGACCAGGATCCCATCCGTGCCCGCAAGCTGGTGGAGGTACTGGTCGGCATGTTCATGGAGTCCGGCCTGGACACCAAGCGCAAGGACTCGGCCGAGGCCAGCCGCTTCATCGACGAGCAGATCAAGCTCTACGAGGGCAAGTTGACCGAGGCCGAGAACCGGCTCAAGGAATTCAAGCTCAAGAACATGAGTGTGGCCGCGACCACGAACCAGGATTTCTTCTCGCGCATCCAGGTGCTCACGGACGACGTGAACCGTCTGCGCGTGCAGTTGGGGGCGGCGGAGCAGTCCCGCGACGCCACCCGCCGCGAACTCGGCAATGAAGAGCCGAACCTGCCGGTGACCGCTGCCTCGGCCGTGTCGCTCACGCCGGACCTCGACAGCCGCGTCGAGACGCAGAAGCGCCAGTTGGACGAAATGCTGCGCCGCTACACGGAAGAGCATCCGGATGTCCTGACGACCCGCCGCATCATTTCCCAGCTGGAAGACCAGCGTCGGCGCGAAATGGATGCCCTCAAGAGCAGCAACAGCGCCGTGCGCCGTGCCGCCGCGGCCACTAACCCGGTGTTCCAGCGCCTGCGCCTGAATCTGGCCGATGCGGAGGCCAACGTGGCGTCGCTCCGTTCGCAGCTGGGTACCCAGCAGGCTCGCCTGGAAGAGATCCGCGCCCAGGCGAACAAGGTGCCGCAGGCCGAAGCCGAACTTGTCCAGCTCAACCGCGACTACGAGATCATGCGCCGCAACTACGACCAGCTGGTGCAGCGCCGCGAGGCCGCTTCGCTGGGCGTGAAGATCGACCAGACCTCGTCGATGGCGGATTTCCGCCTGATCGAGCCACCGCGCGTGCTGCCGTCGCCGGTATTCCCGAGTCGCATCCAGCTGGCCATTGGCGTGATGCTGCTGGCGGTGGCGTCCGGGATCGCCGCGGCCTATGCGCAGACCCTGCTGAATCCGGTGTTCTCCAGCGAGCGCGAGTTGCGCGAGTTCACCAAGCGCCCAGTGCTGGGCAGCCTCTTGAAGGTGGAGGATCCGCGGGACCGTGATCTGGAGCGCCAGGACCGGCTCAAGCTCGCGGGCGTGATGGGTCTGTTTGTCCTCGCGAATGTGGGATGGGTGGCCTGGATCTCCTTGCGTTCGGCCAGTTAAGGAATAGGTGCCCCCTGATGAACACGATTGAGCAAGCCGCCAAGCGGCTAGCAGAACTCAAACGCGCCGGATTCGACATCCCGGTTCCTGACATGCCGGGTGCTGCCGCTGCGCCTGCGCCCGTGCCCGTCTCCGCCGAGCCTGCGGTGCCGGTCGCTGCCGCCATGCCTGCTGAAACGGCCGTCGTACCGGTTGCCCCGGTTGTGGCCCGCTCGACGTCGGCAGTGGTCCCGGCCGCGCGAAGCGCCGTGGCCGAGACGCTGAACTCGGCTGGGCGACGGTCCCGCGAAGTGGCACTCGACCTGGCCCGTCTGGAGCGCGAAGGCTATCTGGTGCCCGCACAGGCCCGGTCGCAGCTCGCCGAACAGATGCGCATCATCAAGCGCCCGCTGCTGGCCAATGCCCGTGGAGAGTCGGCCCAGGCGCTCAGCCGGCCAAACCTGATCCAGGTCGTCAGTGCCATGCCGGGGGAGGGCAAGACCTTCTTCGCCATCAATCTGGCGATGAGCATCGCAATGGAAGTGGACCTGTCGGTGCTGCTGGTGGATGCCGACGTGCTGCGCCCGTCCGTACTGGCACGCTGCGGCATCGAGCCGGCGCGTGGCCTGATGGACGTGCTGCAGTCGCCGAGCATCGAACTGCACGACGTGATGCTGCGCACCAATGTGGCCAAGCTGAGCATCCTGCCCGCAGGAACCGCCAACGCCCAATCCACCGAACTGCTGGCCAGTGGCGCCATGGAGTCACTGCTGGACGAACTGGCGGCCAAGTTCTCGGACCGCATCGTCGTATTCGATGCGCCGCCGCTGATTCCGACCACCGAATCCCGTGTCCTGGCCTCCCGGGTCGGGCAGGT
>JBEANV010000361.1:0-2997 GCA_041165285.1 Pseudomonadota bacterium
CCCAGGGCAACAAGGTGCTCGTCATCAAGCCCGAGGACTACAACGCGATGAAGAAGGCCGCCGCCAGCGTCGAGGCCGACTGGATCAAGCAGGCCGACGCCCGCGGCCTCGACGGCAAGAAACTCGCCGCCGACGTCCACGCCCTCGGCGCCAAGTACCTCGGCAAGTGAGCACCGAGACACGCCATGGCTGAACTGATGCCCGACGATGCGCGGCCTGACGCATCCCCTGCCGGCGGGCTCGCTGGTGTGCTGCACCGGGTCGTGACCTGGTGGGGCCTGGCCGGCGGGATGCTGTTCTGCGCCATCGTGGGCATGTCCATCGTCTCGATCGTCGGCCGCAAGCTGTTCGCCACGCCGATCCAGGGCGACATGGAACTGCTGCAGATGGGCGCGGCGGTGGCGTCGGCGACCTTCCTGCCGCTGTGCGAGATGGACGACCACCACATCAAGGTCGATGCGCTGACAACGTGGATGAGCGCGCGCGGCCGGGCGGCGCTGGACACGCTGGCGCACGCGCTGCTGCTGGTGGTCGCGGTGCTGCTGACTTGGCGGACAGGGCTCTACACGGTCGAAACGAAGGAAAACATGGAAGTCTCGACGCTGCTGCTGGTGCCGCTGTGGTGGCCGGTGTTGCTGCTGGTGCCGAGCTTCGTGCTGCTGGCGCTGGCGGCGCTGCACCGGTGCGTGGTCTCGCTTCGTGTGGCATTGGGAGGTGCAGCATGAGCGGCATGGCAATCGGGTTGTGGATCTTCGCTGGCCTGCTGGTGCTGCTGGCGCTGCGCATCCACGTCGGCGTGGGCATGTTCATCGGCGGTGCGGCCGGCTTCCTGGCGATGAACGGGGGTGACCCGAACGCGCTGCTGTTCACGCTGAACCACCTCGCGTATGCGCGGCTGTCGAACTACGACCTGGCGGTGATCCCGCTGTTCATGCTGATGGGGCAGTTCGCCACGCACGGCGGGTTGTCGAAGTCGCTGTTCCGCTGTGCCGCGGCCTTCCTCGGGCACTGGCGTGGCGGGCTGGCGATGGCGGCCACCGGCGCGTGTGCCGGCTTCGGCGCGATCTGCGGCTCGTCGCTGGCGACCGCCGCGACGATGGCGCAGGTGGCCTTGCCCGAACTGCGGGCGCACGGCTACTCCGGCCGGCTCGCCACGGGCACGCTGGCCGCCGCCGGCACGCTGGGCATCATGATCCCGCCGTCGGTGCCGCTGGTGATCTACGCCGTGCTGACGCAGGAGTCGATCGGCAAGCTCTTCGTCGCTGCGGTGATCCCGGGGCTGATCGCGATGCTGGGCTACATGCTGGTGATCCGCCTCGTCGTCACGCTCGACCCGAAGGCCGGCCCCGCCGCGGCGCGGGTGCCGTGGCCCGAGCGCGTGTCGGCGCTGATCGGCGTGGTGCCGGTGCTGCTGGTGTTCGTGGTCGTGATCGTCGGCATCTACGGCGGCTGGGCCAACCCGACCGAGGCGGCGTCGATCGGCGCGGCGGCGTGCGGCGTGCTGGCCGTCGTCAAGGGCGGCCTGCGCTGGCCGGGCATCCGCCAGAGCCTGATCGGCACGGCGCACGCCACGGCGATGATCTTCCTCGTGCTGCTGGGCGCGGACCTGCTGAACTCGGCGCTGGCGATCACGCAGTTGCCGACCGAGCTGGCCGAGTGGGTCAAGCACAGCGGGCTGCCGCCGCTGGCGGTGCTGGTCGCGGTGCTGCTGTGCTACGTGCTGCTGGGCTGCGTGATGGACTCGCTGGCGATGATCCTGCTGACCATCCCGATCTTCTACCCGATGGTGATGGGGCTGGAGTTCTGGGGCATGAGCGTGCCGGACAAGTCGGTCTGGTTCGGCATCCTGTCGCTGATGGTGGTCGAGATCGGGCTGGTGCATCCGCCCGTGGGCATGAACCTGTTCATCATCCAGAAGCTGGCCAAGGACGTGCCCTACATCGAGACCGCCAAGGGGGTGATGCCCTTCCTGGCGTCGGACTTCCTGCGCATCGGCTTCCTGGTGGCGTTCCCGGCGCTCTCGCTGTGGCTGGTGCGGGCGATGTGATGCAATCCCGGGCATGACCGAGCCCCTCGACCGCGCACTGACCTACCGCCTGCACCTGCTCAACAAGCTGACCGACCGCAGCAGCCACGACCTCTACGAACGCGAGACCGGTTTGCCGATCGGCGAGGCGCGCTGCCTGGCGTCGATCGGCTCGTTCGGGCCGCTGTCGGTGAACGACCTTGCGCTGCACGCCAGCCTGAACAAGGGGCAGGCCAGCCGCGCCGCGCAGTCGCTGGTCGATCGCGGGCTGGTGTCCAAGACGGTCAGCGACCTGGACGCGCGGGGCGTGGTGCTGGCGCTGACGCCGGACGGACGGGTCTGCTTCGACCGCGTGATGGCGCTGATCGCGCAGCGCAACGAGACGATCTTCGGCTGCCTCGCGCCGGACGAGCAGGCGCTGCTGGGCGCGATGTTCGACCGGTTGATTGCACAGGCCCGCGCGACCTGATCTGACCTGACCCGCCTCTCCAAGGAGCCACCCATGCGCATCGGCATCCTCACGGGCGGTGGTGACTGCCCCGGCCTGAACGCGGTGATCCGCGCTGTCACCAAGTCGCTGATCCGGCAGTGCGGCGCCGAGGTGATCGGCATCGAGGACGGCTTTCTCGGCCTGATCGAGCGCCGCGTCCGCCCGCTCGGCTGGGACGACGTGGGCGGCATCCTCGCCACCGGCGGCACCATCCTCGGCACCAGCAACACCGCCAGCCCCTTCGCGTGGCACGGCGCGGACGTGTCGGCCGAGGTCATCGTCTACCAGCGCGCGCTCGGGCTGGACGCGCTGGTGACGATCGGCGGCGACGGCACGATGACGATGGCCGCACGGCTCGGCGCGGCGGGCGGGGTGCCGATGGTGGGCGTGCCCAAGACGATCGACAACGACATCGCCGGCTGCGAGCGCAGTTTCGGCTTCGACACGGCGGTGGCCACCGTGACCGACGCGCTGGAGCGGG
>JBEANV010000362.1:0-6491 GCA_041165285.1 Pseudomonadota bacterium
CGGCGCACGGCGGCGTGTTTCCGCCGAGTGCTGCGGTGCTGGCCGAACTGCCGGGCATCGGGCGTTCGACCGCAGCCGCCATCGCGGCGTTCTGCCACGAGGAGCGCGTCTCCATCCTCGATGGCAACGTCAAGCGCGTGCTGAGTCGGGCACTGGCCTTCGATGGCGATCTGGCGCAGCAGGCGCAGGAGCGCATCCTGTGGCAGCGCGCCTCCGCGCTGCTGCCCGCCGACCGCACCGACATGCCCGCTTACACGCAGGGACTCATGGACCTGGGCGCCACCGTCTGTGCGCGGAGCAAACCCGATTGCCTGATCTGCCCGCTGTCGGGGCTGTGCGCGGCGCGTGCGTCGGGCCGGATGACCGACTACCCGGTGCGTACCCGCAAGCTCAAGCGTTCGCGCCGCGAGAACTGGTGCCTGTGGCTGCAGACCGCCGATGCGGTGTGGCTGCAGCAGCGGCCGGACAGCGGCATCTGGGCGGGGCTGTGGTCGCTGCCGATGTTCGACGATGCCGAATCCCTGCAGGATGCGGTGGGTGTGGTGGGCGCGAGCGGGGCGAACGTGGTCGCGTTACCCGGTTTTGTCCATGGCCTCACCCATCTCGACTGGACGCTGCACCCGCGCCGGCTCGACCTGACCAAGCCCGAGGCGGATGCGCTCGCTGCGGGTCTGGGCGCAGGCCGCTGGTGGCCGCTGGATCAGCTCGACCGCATCGGGCTGCCTGCGCCGTTCACCCGGCTGCTCCTCAGTCGCTGACAATGCCGTGGCGGCGCAGGAAGCCGTCCACCAGTTGCAGCCGCGCGTGCGGGTCGGGCAGCATCATCAGCTTGTGGCGCGTCGGCAGCGGGATTGGCAGGATCTCGCACCAGCGGTTGGCGACCCAGCCCGCATCGTCCAGCGCGTGCGGCGTCAGGAAGGGCGCCTGGTCGCGGGCCTGCAGGGTGTCGATGGCCCGCTGCAAGGCGACGACGCTGGCCTGAAAGTCGGGGCGTGGAGGCTCCACGGCGTCGGCGGGCTGCAACACCGCGTCCGCGCGCCACAGGCCGTCAGGCGCCTGGTGGACCTGCGAGACGGTGAAGCGTTGCAAGCCACGGCAACGGATCTGCAGGATGCCGGCCTGCGGGCTGTCGCAGTCGATCAGCTCGGCCAGACAGCCTTCGTGTTCGAAACGCACCTCGCCATCCCCGGCGCGCACCTCCGCACCTTGCACGAGCGTCACCACGCCGAACGGCGCGCCACTGCGCAGGCAGTGCGTGATCAGATCGAGGTAGCGCGTCTCGAAGATCTTCAGCGCCAGCAGGCCCTGGGGAAACAGCACCGTGCCCAGCGGGAACAGCGGCAGATGGGGCAGCAGATCGCCAAAGGCGCCCCGCACCACCGGCTCCGGGGCAGGGTGCCCGCTCATGGGTGTGCCGCCGCGGCCTCGCGGGCCTCGATTTCGCGGTGCCGGATCAGCGTGGGGATGCGCTCCCGGAAGCGCGCGGCGAGCTGCTCGGCCGAGTACACCGAGCGGTGCTGCCCGCCGGTGCAGCCGATCGCCACCGTCAGGTAGCTGCGCTGGTCCTGCTCGTAGGCGGGCAGCCAGCGGGCGAGGAAGCCTTCGATCTGCGCCAGCATCTCGGCCACCTCGGGCTGCGCGCGCAGGAAGTCGATCACGCCGGCATCGCGGCCGTTGAGGGCACGCAGCTCGCGCACGTAGTGCGGGTTCGGCAGCACGCGCAAGTCGAACACCAGATCCGCATCGCGCGGCACGCCGTGCTTGAACGCGAACGATTCGAACACCAGCGTCAGCGACGAATGCGCGGCGCCCACGAGCTGGCGCACCCACGAGCGCAGCTGTGTCGGGCGCAGGTCGCTGGTGTCGATCACGGTGCTGATCTCGCGCAGCAGGCTGAGCATGTCGCGCTCGCGCTCGATGGCCTCGCCCAGCGCCGAGCGGGAATGGCCGTGGTCGTCGTCCTCGGCCGACAGCGGGTGGCGGCGGCGCGTCTCGGAGAAGCGCCGCACCAGCGTCTCGGTGCGCGAGTCCAGGAAGATCGGCAGCACCGGCGTGCCCTCGCGCCGCAGGGCGTCGATCACCGGCAGCAGCTTGGGCAGCGACGAGGCCGTGCGCACGTCGGCGGCGATCGCCAGCCGGCGTGTGGGGAACTTGCGCTCCAGCCGGATGAACTCGTGCAGCAATTCCGGCGGGAGGTTGTCCACGCAGAAATAGCCGGCATCCTCCAGCGCATTGAGCGCCACGGACTTGCCCGAGCCGGAGATGCCGGAAATCAGGACCACGGGCGGAATCTTTGCAGGAGCGGCGTCGGGACGGCTGCTGTCGTTGTTGTTGGGCATGGTCAAGGAGCGCGGTTGGTCTGGGAACGCTGGGGCTGGAAACGAATGTCCACAGCGGCAAGCATCTCACGGGCGTGTGCCTGCCCGGCGTCCGAGCGCGCTTGTCCACCCAGCATGCGGGCAATTTCGCCGATGCGTTCCGCCGGATCAAGGGTGCGGATGTCGCTGCGGGTGCGGCCTGCTTCGCTGGCCTTGCTGACCAGCAGGTGCGTGTCGGCGCAGGCGGCCACCTGCGGCAGGTGGGTCACAGCCAGCACCTGCCGCTCGCTGCCCAGCCGGCGCATCAGCCGTCCCACGGTGTCCGCCACCGCACCGCCCACGCCCGAATCCACTTCGTCGAAGATCAGCGTGGCCGCGCCGGTGCCACGCGCCTGGCGCTGCTGGCTGGTGGTCACGGCGATGGCCAGCGCGATGCGCGACAGCTCGCCACCCGAGGCGACCTTGCCCAGCGGCCGGGGCGTGCTGCCCGCGTGGCCGGCGACGAGGAACTCGGCCGACTCCAGCCCGTGCGACTGGGGCTCGGGCAGCGGCTCCAGCGCGATCTCGAAGCGCCCGCCGGCCATGCCCAGCGCCTGCATCGCGGTGGTGACCGCGGCGGCCAGTGTGGGTGCAGCCTGGTGGCGTGCGGCCGACACCCGGCTGGCGGCGGCCAGGTAGAGCTGCCGCGCGGCCTCGGTCTGCTGCTGCAGCGCGTTGAGGTCGGCGGTGGCGTCGATCTCGTGGAGCTGCGCGCGCCATTGCGCCAGCACCGCCGGCAGCTCCTCCGGCATGCGCCGGTAGCGCCGCGCCAGCCCGACCCCGGAGGACAGCCGGGCGTCGAGTTCGTCGAGCCGGTCGGGGTCGAGTTCGGTGCGGCGCAGCAGGGCGTTGAGGCTGTGTGCCGCATCGGCGAGCTGTGCGTGGGCGCTTTGCAGCACCTCGATGACCTCCTGCAATTCGGGCGCGTAGCTGCTGACTTCGCCGAGCGTGTCGAGCGCGCGGCCGGTGAGCGTTTCGGCGCTCGACTCGCCCTCGCTGGCGGACTCGATCGCCGCCCGCAGCGCGTCGAGGATGGCCTGTGCATGCGCCAGCCGCTGGTGCTCGCCGTTCAGCTCGGCCCACTCGTGTTCGCCGGGGGCCAGCTTGTCGACCTCGCCGATCTGCCACGCCAGCCGCTCGCGCTCCAGCGCCCGCTCGGCGCCTTGCTGCCGGGCGGTGTCGAGCCGGGCCTGCTGCGTGCGCCACTGCTGCCAGGCGTCGGTCATGTGGCGCGGGTCGATCGCGGCGTAGTCGTCCAGCAGCGCACGCACCGAGGCCGGCCGCGTCAGGCTCTGCCAGGCGTGCTGGCCGTGGATGTCCACCAGGTGTTCGCCGACCTCCTTGAGCTGGCCGACCGTCGCCGGGCTGCCGTTGATCCAGGCGCGGCTCTTGCCCTGCGCGTCCACCGTGCGGCGCAGCAGCAGGGTGGCGTGCGCGTCGTCCTGCGCCTCGAAGCCGGCCTCGTCCAGCCAAGCGGTCAGCGCCGCTGGGATCGGCTCGAACTCGGCGCCGATCTCCGCCCGCGACTCGCCTTCGCGGACCACGCCCGCATCACCACGGCCGCCGAGCGCCAGCTGCAGCGCGTCGATCAGGATCGACTTGCCGGCGCCGGTCTCGCCGGTCAGCACGGCGAATCCGGCCTGGAACTCCACCTCCAGCCGGCTCACGATCACGAAGTGCCGCATGGACAGTCGTCTCAGCATCAGGCACTCCCGTCGCCGGAGACGACACCTTCGTTCCAGTGCAGCTTGTGGCGCAGCGTGGCGTAGTAGTTCCAGCCGCGCGGGTGCAGGAAGCGCACCCGGTGCTCCGAGCGTTGGACGACGATCCGGTCCCCGTGCAGGAGGCTGGCCAGTGACTGCATGTCGAAGTTCACCGAGGGTTCGCGCCCTGAAACGATCTCGATGCTGATCTCGCAAGCGTCCGGCAACACGATCGGCCGGTTCGACAGCATGTGAGGCGCAATGGGCACCATCAGGCAACCTGCCACACCGGGGTGCAGGATCGGCCCGCCCGCCGACAGCGCGTAAGCGGTCGAGCCGGTCGGCGAGGCCACGATCAGCCCGTCGGCGCGGAAATTGGCGACGAACTGGCCATCCACCTCCACGCGCAACTCGACCATCGAGGCCGTGCCACTGCGCAGCACCACGTCGTTCATGGCAACAGCTGCATAGATCACCTCGCCGCCCCGGACCACGCGGCCGTCGAGCATGCTGCGGTGTTCTTCCTCGTAGTCACCGGCCAGCATGGCCCGCAGCGTCTGCGTGACGCGGGTGACGGGAATGTCGGTGATGAAGCCAAGCCGGCCCTGGTTGATGCCCACCATCGGCACCCCGTAGCGCGCCAGCGTGCGGGCGATGCCGAGCATCGTGCCGTCGCCGCCGACGACGATGGCCAGGTCGCAGTGCTGGCCCAGCTCGTCCGGTGTGAGCATCGGATAGCCGGTCAGGCCGGTGTTCTGCGCGGTGGCCGCTTCGACCGACACCTCCAGCCCGCGGCGGGTCAGCAGGTGGGCGATCTCTTCCAGCAGCGGGCGCATGCCCTGGGCCTGGTACTTGCCGATGAGCGCGGCGTGTCGGAAACGGCTGGTCATGCAGAAATTACACCACAGGCGTTTGCCCGCTCCCTGCGGGCTGAACCCGCCCGGGTACGCCGGTGAACTCTACAATCGTTTGCATGATGGATGACCGCGCGAAGATGCTGCTGAAGACGCTCGTGGAGCGCTATATCGCCGATGGGCAGCCCGTGGGGTCGCGCACGCTGTCGAAGACCTCGGGGCTGGAGTTGTCGCCCGCCACGATCCGCAACGTGATGGCCGATCTGGAGGAGCTGGGCCTGATCGCCAGCCCGCACACGTCCGCCGGCCGCATTCCCACGGCGCGGGGCTACCGCGTCTTCGTGGACACGATGCTCACCTCGCGCCCGGCGCACCGCTTCGAGGACTCGTCGATGGCGCCGCTGATCGAGCCGCTGCAGCCCGACCAGCCCAAGCGTGTGATCGCCAGCGCGGCACACCTGCTGTCCAACCTGTCGAGCTTCGTCGGCGTCATCACCGCGCCGCGCAAGACCAGCGTGTTCCGGCACATGGAGTTCCTGCGCCTGGGCGAGCGCCGGGTGCTGCTGATCCTGGTGTCGCCCGACGGTGACGTGCAGAACCGCGTGCTCTTCACCGTCCACGACTACACCCAGAGCCAGTTGGTCGAGGCCACCAACTACCTCAACGCCCATTACGCTGGCCGCAGCATCGAGGACGTGCGCGAGGGCCTGAAGCACGAGGTCGACGCCCTGCGCAGCGAGATTGCCACGCTGATGCAGGCGGCGGTGCAGGCCGGCAGCGAGGCCGCCAGCGACGACTCGGCCCGCGTGGTCGTCTCGGGCGAGCGCAAGCTGCTGCAGGTCAGCGACTTCGGCAGCGACCTCGGCTCGCTGCGCAAGATGTTCGACCTGTTCGAGCAGAAAACGCAGCTCATGCGCCTGCTCGACGGCTCCAGCCGCGCCGAGGGCGTGCGCATCTACATCGGCGGCGAGAGCGGGCTGGTGCCGATCGACGATCTGTCGGTGGTCTCCGCGCCCTATGAAGTCGATGGCCAGGTGGTCGGCACGCTGGGCGTGATCGGCCCGACGCGGATGGCTTATGACCGCATGATCCAGATCGTCGACATCACCTCGCGGCTGGTCGGCAATGCGCTGAGCCAGAAGTGAAACAGGGCGGCAAAGGCCCTACAATCGCGGTCCTTCCTCCGGGGGCCGTTAGCTCAGTTGGTTAGAGCAGAGGACTCATAATCCTTTGGTCGTAGGTTCAAGTCCTACACGGCCTACCAATCCCACCCATCGTCAGAAGTGCTCCGCTGGCTTGCGCCCCTCGATGGCCATGCGGGCGATGAACCCAGACCGGGTTTCACCAGCGCGGCGCGCCAGGTCGTCCAGGCGGTGCAGCACGCGGCGCGGAAGGCTGATGTTCACCCGCTCCACGGTGTCATCCAGTATGGCGGGGTCTACCTTCACCAGCGCCCACAGCCAGCCGTCGAACTCGGGATGTGCGGTGCGCAGGGACTCGATGCCGGACGGCTTCGGGATGCTTTCGCCAGCGTCGATCGTGACCTCCACCCATGCCGTGATGGCCTCTTCGGCTTG
>JBEANV010000363.1:0-9074 GCA_041165285.1 Pseudomonadota bacterium
GGTCGCGGAAGTAGTCGGCCATCGGCATGTGGCTGCCGTCGGCGAGTTCGGGTGTCGGGAAATCGGGCAGTTGCGGCTTGCCGAGCACCAGGGTCAGGCTGCAGCGCCGGGCAATCTCGACCGAGTTGGCCAGCGCGCCGGGCAGGTCGGCGAAGAGGGCGGCCATCTCCGCCTGCGTCTTGAAATGCTGGTCCCGGCTGAACCGCCTGATCCGCTTCGCGTTGCCGATCGTGTCGCCTTCGGCCACGCAGACCCGCGCCTCGTGCGCATCGAAATCGTCGGCTTCGAGGAACTGCACCGGGTGCGTGGCAACCACCGGCAGTTTCAGCTTGGCGGCCAGCGGCACTGTGGCGCGCACGTTGGCCTCCTGACCGGGCAGTTGCGCCCGCTGCACCTCCAGGTAGAACCGCGTCGGGAATATCCCCGCCAGCCGCTTCGCCAGGTCACGCGCCTTGGCCGTGTCCCCCGCCGCCAGCGCCTGCCCGACACAGCCCATCACGCCGCCCGACAGCACGATCAGCCCCTCGCCGAGTTCCGCCAGCCATGCCCACTTCACCCACGCCTGGTTGTTGCGCTGCACGTTGGTGATCCACGCCCGCGACAGCAGCTCGCACAGGTTCAGGTAGCCCTGGTGGTTCTGCACCAGCAGCAGCAGCCGCGACGGGGGCCGTGCGTCGCCGGCAGCGGCAGGGCCTTCGGGTTCGAGCCACACGTCGGCGCCGAGCAGAGGCTGCACGCCCTTCTTGCGAGCGGCGTTGTAGAACTTGATGGCCCCGAACAGATTGGACAGGTCGGTGATGGCCATGGCGGCCTGGCCGTCCCTGGCTGCGGCCTTGACCGCGTCATCGATCCGCAGGGTGCCATCGACGACGGAGTACTCGGTGTGGGTGCGCAGGTGGACGAAGTTCATCGGGGAATTGTAGGTAGTCGTGCCGGCGCCCGGTCCGGTTGCACCGGATGTGGCCGATCTGCCGGAAAGTGCCGCTCACAGCGCCCGGCTCGAATTGAGAATATCGCAAAATGGTGGTGCTTTACCCCCGCTGTTTCCGGTGCGATCGCGGCGCTCATGGGGTAAGTTGACTGGCTGTATTCCCACACCCTATTCACCTGTCGCGGCGGACCTCGGACCGCCGCGACCTGCACGACTTGCATCCTAGGTACGACCACTACATGAACCATTTGATTCTCGGGCTCGGGGGAGCCGGTATCAGGGTCTGGCAGGCGCTGCAGCAGCGCCTGCAGTCCCGTGCGGAAGGAACACCGGCCAGCCGCCGGCCGGCGGTCGAAGCGGTCCTGCTGGACACCGACGCCCGTGCCCTGGCCGACAACGCACCCGGCTGGCGCGTGCTGGGCGTGCGCACGCTGCCACCCACTGCGCAACGTGTGCTGCTCACCGCCGACGGCGACGCATTGGCCAGCCTGCTGCAGGCGCGCACCGACTTGCGCTCCACCGTGGCGCCGGACGGCCAGGGCTGGGCCGCCCGCCTGCAGCAGCTCGGCGCCTTCGATGCGCCGCTGTCGCGTGTCGGCGAGCGCCTGCCGGGCTGGCCGACACGCCGTCTGGGCCGGCTGCTGCTCGCGCTGCACCAGGCGCGGGTGCGCTGTGCAGTCGATGCGGCCGTGCAGGCACTCCAGGCCCGCACTGGCGACACGGCGCTCACCGTCCACGTCGTCGCCCACCTGGGCGGCACGACCGGCGCTGGCCTGCTGCTGGACGTGCTCGCGCTGCTGCAGCGGCATCCGCCAGCGCTGCGCTGCGTGGTGCAGGTCCATGTTGAATTGCCTGACCACGACACCGCGTGCGCACACCCGGCACCGCTGGCGGAGGTCCAGGCCTATGCGGCGCTGCGCGAGTTGCAGGCCGCGGCGCAGTCGGGCTGGTTTTCGCTCTGTTTCCTGGGTGGCATGACCGACGAACGGGGCCTGCAGCCTTTCGATGCCCCGGGCCGCGAACACCGGCTGGCCAACTGGTTGTTCCACCGCGTCGGCGAGTCGGTCGATCCCTTGGTCGGGCTGGCCCGCCCGCCCGCAGCGGCAGGTGTCCGGGCCGGAGAGTTCGCGGCCTTCGGTCTGGCCGAGCGCAGCGCCGACCGCCACGCCGTGCGCGCCCACCTGAGCCACGAGCTGATGTTGCGGCTGCTGGCGCATCTCCGCTACAACCATTGGCGCGCTGGCCTCGGTTTCGTCGCGCATCCCCGTGTTGCAGGGCTGGAGGTGCTGGGGGATCTGCTGAACGCCTGGGGCTTGAGCGACGCGCATTTCCAGCTTGCCGTGCCGCTGCCGGAAATCGATGGCGACACGCTGCCCACCCTGTCGATCGAGCAGGAGTGGCAGATGCTGGAGACCCACTTCGTCGGCCTGATCGCGCTGGTGGCCCCTGCACGCCGCATCAACGAACTGCGCCGCCTGTTCGACCAGGGTTTGACCGAACGTTTCCGCGGCCAGGGCATCGAGTCCGTGTTCGACCAGCCTGACCACACGCTGCGCCGCCGCGCGGTGGTCGTGCGCCAGCGGGTAGAGAGCGCGCTGTGGGACGACTGGCGCCACGGCCGCCGCGCGCTGCACGAGTGCGGGCAACTGCTGGCGGCCGTGCTGGCGGATCTGTCCGACCGTGTCGAGCCGCTGCGCCAGGAACAGCGCGGCCTGGAGACGCAGGCCACCGTGCTGAGCCGCCAGCTTGACACGCTCGAACAGGCCGCGAGCGGGCCACTCCAGGCCCTGGGGCTGCTGCGCGGTGCGCGCGAGCGCGACCTGACCGAGGCCACGACGCTGCTGCGCGAATACGCGCTGGCCCGCACCCGCTCCAGCGCCATCACGCTGAGCCTGCGGCTGCTGGCCGAGGTGCAGTCCCAGCTCACCACGCTGCAGGGCATGGTCGATGCGGGCGAAATGGCCCTTGCCACGCTCGCCGAAGAAACCGATGTCGCCGCCACCGCCACGCTGCCGCCGCTCAACGCGGCCGATGCCGACGGCCGGCTCGACACCCGCGAGCTGCTGGCGCACTGGCGCACCCAGCTCGTCACGCGCGAATCCGTGCAACGCGAGCACCTGCGCGTGCTGCGGTCGGGCATGTTTGCCCAGCTCGGCGAACACGCCAATTTCCGCATCTTCGCGCAGCGCATCGTCGAGCAGGAGACCTGCGACGCACTGCTGGGCGCCTGTGCCAAGCGGCTGCCGTCCGCGTCGCTCCAGCCGGTGGTGTCGGCCGCCTGGGACGCCTGGGTGATGCGCCTGCACGGTGAATCGGACGCCGCAGCGCGCGATCTGGCCATGCTGTTGACGCGGGCCAGCGTGGGTCTCGCCTGGCTGCCGGCCGTGGCGGGTGTGGCGGCGCAAGGCGATTTGCTGCGTGTGCCCGCCGCGCCGCGGCCGGAAATCGTTGCCGAGGCGCCGAGCCTGTCCGCGTCCGACGTGGACCGCGACGGTGACAGCGACGGCGATGGGGGACAGGCCACTGTCGAGCGCCGCGCGCTGCGCGTGGTGCCGGCGCTGCCGGGGGTGTCCGAGCTGATCCACCGCATCAGCCGCGTGCAGACGCAGGTGCAGGAGCTGCCGGAGGGGCAGGGCGAGCTGGTGCTGCTGCGGGTGGTGCGCGGCCTGCCGCTGCAGGCGCTGCCTCGGGTGCAGGAGCTGCACCTGCGCCATGAGGCACACCGGCTGCAGGCCGGGCGTGCGGCACTGTGGCTGCAGCTCGACGACCACGCCGCGCTGCCCGAGCTGCTGGCCGCCGATGTGCAGGCCCAGACGGCCCGCGCCCGCACGGTGGTGCTGCTGGCCGAAGCCTTCGGGCTGCTGCGCGAGGACACCGACCCCGTCAGCGCCGAGCCGGTGCTGCTGCATGTGCGGCTGGACGAGGACGGCTTCGAGCTGGACAGGGTCCGTCTGGGGCGGGGCCCTGTCGAGGCGGTGGAGCAGGCACGCGAGCGGGTGCTCCATGAGCTGTACGACGAGGTGACGGTGATCCTGCAGGCGCGTGACATGCAGCAGCCCCGGGCGCAGACCGAGTTGCGCGACGCCATGCGCCAGCGCATCGAACTGCTGCGCACCCAGGCGCCGCCGGAGCTGCGCGACGCCATCAGCCGTGAATGGAACGAGGCGGCCCGTTCCGCCATGAAACTGGCCAGACAGGAAACCATGCAATGAGCCGAGGCGTCTGTACCAATCTTCCCGCTGCTTGCAGCCAGGCAGCGGCCCGGGCCGAGCTGCCCTGTCCGGACCAGGACACCCGTTGCCCGACCTGCGGCGCGGCGCTGCTGCCCGTCGGTGCCGGTCCCGCGGGTAGCCGGGGCACTGGCGTGATGCGCTTGGCCGCGTCGTCGTTGACTGTGGCGCTGGCGCTGGGCGCTGGCTGGAACTGGTGGTTGTCCGGCGCCGTGCCGGCAAGTGCCCCTCAGGCCACCAGGGTGGTGCCACTGGAGTCTCCTGCCGTGCTGGCCGTGGCGCAGGCAGCTTCGGCGCTAGAAAGCGAGCCGCCGGGTGTCGGCACCCCCAATATCTTCGCGCTGCACGGCATGGACGCCCTCGGCCCCCAGCTCGGTGCCGATCTGATGGAGACCTTCCTGACGCAGGAAGGCCATGTGGAAATCCACCGCAGCCTGCCGGATCCGCGTGGCGCGGTGCTGGTGTCGGCGCGGCGGCCGGGGGGGTTGCGCCAGGACATCCGGCTGGAGTTCGACGGTGGTTCCTCCGCCCCGGGCGACGCCAGCCTGCGCCGGGTGTCGTCCACCTCCGGCACCGACCTGAAGGACAACCAGGTGCTGGTCGGCATGGACGCGCTCGCCGTGGTCGTGCATCCCGGCAACCCGATGGAGCGCATCAGCCTGGCGCAGTTGCGGGATCTGCTGTCGGGCCGCGGGGTCGATGGGGTGCGTCTGGGCGGCGTGGCCGGCCCCGTCCGCGTGAACGTGCGCACCGAGCCCTCGGACGGCTGGACGCTGGTCAGGCACCAGATGCTCGGTACCGCCAGCGCCGGTACAGACCTGCAACGGCATGAGACCGACGCAGCCATCGTGCAGGCCGTTGCCGCCGACGAGCACGCGCTGGGCGTGGTGCCGCTGTCGGCAGCGGGTGCGGCCAAGGTGCTGGCGGTGGTCGATTCGGTGGGCTCGGTCTGGAAACCCACGCCCGAAGCGGTGGCGACGGAGCGTTATCCGCTGACCCACCGGCTGGTGGTGCAGATGCCGGTGGCGCCGTCGCCGGTGGCGCTGCGCTTTGCCCAGTTCCTGGCCGGACCGGCCGCGCAGGTGACGCTGCGCAGCGGCGGGCTGGCGAGCGCGTTGCCGGTGCTGATCGACCAGGCGGCGGCCGGGCCGGTCTCGGTCGGTGCCGCCGTGAAACCGCCCAAGGACTACCTCGCGCTGACCCGTGGCGCGCAGGTGATGACCGGGCGCATCGGCTTCTCCGTCGAATCGACCGAACTCGACGCGGTGGGCCAGGTGGATGTCGATCGCCTGGCGCGTCAGCTCAAGGAGGAGACGGCAACCAGGCCGGTGTCGGTGGTGGTGCTGGGTGTCGCCAACGATCCGGGCGGGTTTTGCTACAACCGCACGCTGTCGGACAAACGGGCCGCCAGCGTGGCGGAGGCACTGACGGCGCAGGGTGTGCAGGTCCGTGTCGTGCGCGGGGTTGGCCGCTTCGCGCCAGCGCCGGCCGTCGGCGCGGACGACGCGGCGCGTGATCGCCGGGTCGAGGTCTGGGTGTCCGACGCGCCGGTACACCAGCCGGCCGCGTTCAAGTGCGTGTCAGGCACCGGGCAGATCGCGCTGGTGGGTGGTGGCACCGCGTCGCCTTGAGCTGACCCCACCGGGATGCGCCCGGCGCCGGGTTTTCTACAATCTGCGCCGTGAACATCCCCACCACCCCCATCCCCATCCTCAACGTCTCCGCCTACAAGTTCGTCTCGCTGGCCGACCCCGAGGCCCTGCGCGCCCAGTTGCAGGGCAACGCTGCGGCAAACCACCTCAGGGGCACCATCCTGCTCGCCGAGGAGGGCATCAACCTCTTCCTGGCGGGGCCGATCGAGGGGGTGCGGGCGTTTGTCGATGTCCTGCACGCCGATCCGCGCTTCGCTGATCTGGCGCCCAAGGAAAGCTGGAGCGCGACGACGCCGTTCCTGCGCCTGAAGGTCAAGGTCAAGCGCGAAATCATCCGCATGAACCACCCTGGAATCCGCCCCGAGGCGGGCCGTGCGCCGAGCGTGGCGCCCGCCGTGCTGGCGCGCTGGTTGGCCCAGGGGCATGACGACGAGGGACGTCCCGTCGTCACGCTGGACACGCGCAACGCCTTCGAGATCGACCATGGCACCTTCGCTGGCGCGATCGACTGGCGGATCACCAAGTTCAGCGAATTCCCCGACGCCGTGCAGGCCCACCGCGCCCAGCTCGACGGCAAGACCGTCGTGAGCTTCTGTACCGGCGGCATCCGCTGCGAGAAGGCAGCGATCTATCTGCAGGACATCGGGCTGGACCACGTGTACCAGCTCGAAGGCGGCATCCTGAAGTACTTCGAGGAAACCGACGGCGCTCCCGGCTGGCAGGGCGGCTGCTTCGTCTTCGATGAACGCGAGGCGCTCGGCGCGCAGCTCACCCCGGTTCGGTCGGCTCCACCGATTCGTTGAGCAGCGCCAGCACCTCGGAGTGGAACTCGCGCCGGAAGAGCACCGCGATCACCACGCCCGTGCCGACCACGAAGGCCAGCGGCGACAGGAACCACAGCACCGCCGCGAAGCTCAGGTAGACGGCCCGCAGCCCGTCGTTGAAGGTTTCGGCCGCCAGCGCGAGCACCCGCCCGGCCCGGTCGGCATGGCGGTGACGCAGCGCAGGATCGTTGGCCGCATCGAAGTCTTTCGAGGACGGGGTGGCGCCGATCAGCAGCGCGCCGAAGCTGTACTGCCGCATCGACCAGGTGAAGCGGAAAAAGGCGTGGACGAAGATCCCCGTCAGCACCAGCAGCTTCAGGTCGAGCACCAGCGGCGAGGTCGGTGTGGCGAACGGCAAGTCATGCACCATCTCGGCGGTCTTGTCCCCGGCGCCGATCGCCGCGATCAGGCCACCGATGATGAAGATCGTCGTCGAGGCGAAGAAGCTCGGGCTGGAGGCCATGCTCTGCGACACGGCCGCGTCCACGATTCGGTTCTCGCGGTAGGTGGCCTCGCGCATCCAGTCCAGGCGAATGCGGTTGGTGGAGGCTAGCACCGAGGGCCGGCGCTGCGCCCGCGCCTTGGCGAAGCGGACGTAGCCGATCCAGCCGATGAAGAAGGTCAGCAGCGCCAGCCAGTCGGCCAGCGGCAGCACCCGGATGATGCGCAGCAGGAAGTCCATGCCGCGCACTGTAGCGGGTCGATCAGGCGAATCAGGCCATCAGGCCAGACGGGCGGCGACTTCCGCCACGCGCACGCCGAAGGCGCGGGCGGTGACCAGGTCGCCCGGCACCATCTCGTCCGCGCTGGCGTCCGACGGCGTCGAGGTCATCAGGCCGGAGAACGAGCCGACGTAGTTCAGGTCGTCGCGCACGGCGGCCTTGTGGTTGTTGGGCATCATGCCGGTGCCGGTCCACAGCATGCTGTGCTGCTGGCTCAGCGTGAACAGGTAGTGCAGCGTCGAGAGCTTGTCGCCGTTCATCGTGGCCGAGTTGGTGAAGCCGGCGGCGAGCTTGTTCTTCCACTGCTGGGAGAACCAGGGCCGCGACGAGGCGTCGGCGAACTTCTTGAACTGCCAGCTCACGCTGCCCATGTAGGTCGGCGTGCCGAAGATGATCGCGTCGGCGGCGGCGAGCTGTTCCCAGCCTCCTTCGGGCAGGTTGCCTTCGGCGTCGATGGTCAGCAACGTGCCGCCGGAGCCTTCGGCGACCGCTTGGGCGACCTTGGCGGTGTGGCCGTAGCCGCTGTGGTAGACGATGACGATGGATTTGGTGGTGGACATGGGGTGCGGCTTTCTCCGTGAGACACGGGTGGTGGGGTTGAAAACTTTGGACGGCGGTGGCGTCAGGCTTCGAGGTCGAAGACCAGCACTTCCGCGTCGGTGCCCTGACCGATCGTCAGCGCGGATTCGTGTGCCAGCAGCAGCGCGTCGCCGGCTTCCAGCGCGTGGCCGTTGACCGTGAGCCGGCCGCGGGCGAGGTGGACATAGGCTTTGCGGGCCGGATCGAGCGCCAGCGTCGCCGATTCGCCGCCGGTGAAGCAGCCGGCCCGCAAGCGCGCATCTGCATTGATCTGCATCGTGGCCCGTGCCGCATCCGCCGCACCGACCGGCGCCGCGACGAGGTGCAGCTGCCCGCGCTTGTCGGCTTCGGTGATGGGCTGCTGGTCGTAGCTGGGCGGCAGGTCGCGCGCGGTCGGCAGCAGCCAGATCTGCAGCAGGTGCGTCTGCGCGCCGCTGTGGTTGAACTCGCTGTGGCGCACGCCCGTGCCGGCGCTCATGCGCTGGACTTCGCCGGTGCGGATGGTTTCGCCGTTGCCCATGCTGTCCTTGTGCTCCAGCTCGCCCGCCAGCAGGTAGGTGACGATCTCCATGTCGCGGTGGCCGTGCATGCCGAAGCCGGTGTGCGCGGCGATGCGGTCGTCGTTGATGACGCGCAGGTTGCCCCAGCCCATGTGCGCCGGGTCGTGGTAGTCGGCGAACGAGAAGCTGTGGTAGCTGTCGAGCCAGCCGTGCTGGGCGTGGCCGCGGGCGAGGGAGGGGCGCAGGGTGATCATGGCGGTGTCTTTCCTTCTGAGGATGCATGGTGCGCGTCAGGGGCATTGGCGGGGCTGCGGGGCCGTGATGGCATCATTCAAAAGACTTGAACCCGTGTGCCCCGCACCTTGCCGCCCATGTCCGAACGCCGCCACGCCCTGACCCCCGAAGCCCTGGAGATGATGGACACCATCGCCCGCACCGGCAGCTTCGCCGCGGCGGCACGCGAACTCGGCAAGGTGCCCTCGGCGCTGACCTACAGCGTGCGGCAACTGGAGGAGGCGCTCGACGTGCTGCTGTTCGACCGCAGCTCGCGCCAGGCGCAGTTGACGGCGGCCGGCGACGAGTTGCTGCAGGAAGGCCGCCGGCTGCTTGCGCAGATGGACGCCGTGGCCAACCGCG
>JBEANV010000364.1:0-4511 GCA_041165285.1 Pseudomonadota bacterium
CTGAAGGAGCGCCGCGCGCAGCTCGCCGGCACCATGTCCGGCGGCGAGCAGCAGATGCTGGCCATGGGCCGTGCGCTGATGGCCAGACCCAAGGTGCTGCTGCTGGACGAGCCGTCGATGGGCCTGTCGCCGATCATGGTGGACAAGATCTTCGAGGTCGTCGCCGACATCCACAAGCAGGGTGTGACGATGCTCCTGGTCGAGCAGAACGCCAGCCGTGCGCTGGCCGTGGCCGACCGCGGCTACGTGATGGAGTCCGGGCTGATCACGATGACGGGTCAGGGGCGGCAGCTGCTGGCGGATCCGAAGGTCCGGGCGGCCTATCTGGGCGAATAAGGTCGCTGCAGGCTCGGGGAGCGGGTGGGCGTGGGCGTGGGATGATCCGCGCCCGAAATGACATCCGATCCCCACCCCATGATCCGTTTTGCTGACTCTTGGCCATCGTTGCTGGCTGTCACCGGGGCGCTGCTGGCCGTGGCCATTCCGACGGTGGCGCGCACCGACGAGCCGCCTGCCACTGCCCCGGTCGCCGGCTACCAGACATTTTCGCCACGCGCGTCGTACCGGCTGTGTTTCACGCCCGATGGTGACTCCTGCGAGAAGCTGCTCATCGAGAGCATCCACGCCACACGCCGTTCATTGCGTGTGCAGGCCTACATCTTCACCAGCGTGCCGATTGCCCAGGCTGTCAAGCACGCCAAGGAGCGTGGCATCGACGTGCAGGTCATCGTGGACAAAAGCCAGGTCAGCGACAAATACACCAGCGCGACCTACCTGAGGAATGGTGGTGTGCCGGTGGTCATCGACGCCAATCCAGCCATCGCGCACAACAAGGTCATGATCTTCGACGACCGGGCGGTCTTCACCGGGTCGTACAACTTCACCAAGTCCGCCGAGACCCGCAACACCGAAAACGGCTTGCTGGTCCGCGACGACGCGGCGCTGGTGAAGGCCTATCTGGACAACTGGAACAGGCGCTTCGCGGTGTCGGAGCCCTACTGAACCACAGAGCGAGCCACCGATGCGCATCGTCCACAACCCTGTTCACCGCTTGCACGAGGCCCACCAGGAGATGTTCCGTGGGCGTCTGGTGCCTTGCCACGAGACACCCGACCGGCTGGACCATGTGCTGGCGGCGCTGGCGCAGCGACCGATGGGTCCGCTTTGCACGCCGATGGAGATCTCCGACGATACGCTGGCGACCATCCACAGCCGCCGTTACCTCGACTTTCTTGCCACCGCCTGGGATGCCTGGGTGGCGCTCGACCCCGCCAACGCCGCAATCGACATCCTGCCCTCGGTCTGGCCGGGGCGCGGATTCCGGCATGACGTGGTGCCGCACAACTTCGCGGCGCAGCTCGGGCTGTACGCGTTCGACGCCGGCAGCCCCATGGTGGCCGGCACCTGGACGGCGGCACGGGCCGGAGCCGCTTGTGCGGTCACGGCAGCGCTGGCCGTGGCCGCGGGCGAGCGCAGCGCGCTGGCGCTGACCCGTCCGCCCGGCCACCACGCCGGCCCGGACTTCTTCGGCGGCTATTCCTTCCTCAACAACGCCGCGCTGGCGGCGCAGACGCTGCGTGACTGCGGCGCGGCGCGGGTCGCCGTGCTCGACGTGGACTACCACCACGGCAATGGCACGCAGACGATCTTCGAGGCCCGCGCGGATGTGCTGACGGTGTCGATCCACGGTGATCCGATGACCGAGTACCCCTTCTTCCTCGGCCATGCCGATGAATGCGGGAAGGGCGCTGGTGCCGGCTTCAACCTCAACCTGCCTTTGCCGCGCGGCACCTCGGCCGATACCTGGTTCGACGCCCTCGACCATGCTGTCCAGGCTGTCGCGCGTTTTCGGCCCGATGCGCTGGTGGTGCCGCTTGGCGTGGACACCTTCGAGGGCGATCCCATTTCCGGTTTCCATCTGCGCAGTGCCGACTACCTCCGGCTCGGCGAGCGCCTGGCGCGCACCGGACTGCCGACGGTCTTCACGATGGAGGGCGGTTACGCCGTGGCCGAGGTCGGAACCAATGTCGTCAACGTGCTGGAAGGTCACGCCAGCGTGGCGCGGTAGGCTTCGGGTGTTGTCCACCACCTGATCCGGGAGTCCGCCGTGCCTATCTCCACCAATTGCCCCCACCCTGCCCGATGGGGTTTCTGGAGCGCTTGTGCGGCGTTGGCGGTGCTGGCGCTGTCCACCGCCGGCTGTGGAGGCGGCGGCGGCGAGGCGACCACCAGCGCGGGCGGTACCGGCAGCTCCGATTTCACCGCCGCCGCCCAGCCGCTCTACGCCGCGCTGCCCGACACCGCCATCTGCCGTGCCGGCACGCTGACCGTCGCCGAAAAGTCCGGCGCGCTGGCCATGGTCAATGCCGTCCGTGCAGCCCACGGACTGGCCGCCGTCGCCTATGACACCACGGCCACGGGCGACAACGAGGTGATGCAGATCGCGCTGATGTCGGCCGTCAATGGCGCACTCAGCCACATGCCGCCGACCAGTTGGGCTTGTTACAGCGCGGCGGGGTACGACGGCGCCCAGAGCAGCAATCTCTACCTGGGTGGTCCGCACGCCAGCCTGACGCTGGCATCCTCGGCATCGATCCTAGCCGGCTGGCTGGCCGATGTCGGCAGCGAGGCCACGCTCGGCCACCGCCGCTGGATGCTGGACCCCTTCCTCACCAAGATCGCCTTCGGCCGCGTCGATGTCCAGACCGCCAGCGGTGTCCGCGCTACCGGTGCCGCCCTCAAGGTCATCCACGCCGGTGACGGCGCCGGCCCGGTCACACCCGACTACGTTGCCTACCCGGTGGGGGACTACAAAAAAGCGTATTTCCTGGGCAACCCCATCCTGTCGTTCACCGCCATCGCCGACAAGACCAGCCGCTCGGCCAACGGGATCAGCAAGGTCGATTTCGGCGCTGCGACCGTCTCGGTGGTGCCGCGGGGCGGCGTGGCGCTGACCGTCAGCGCGGTGTCGCCTGACTACGTCGGTTACGGCGTGCCCAACGTACTGCGCTTTCGTGCTGCGGGCATCACCGCCGGAGTGGTCCACGACGTGACAGTGGCGAACGTCCGGGTGAACGGGGTGCTGCGCAGTTACAGCTACCCCTTCCGGCTGGTGGATTGAGCCGGCGATCAGCCCGTATTGCGCAGGCCCGCCGCCACCCCGTTGATCGAGATGTGGATGCCGCGCTGCAGCCGTTCCAGCGTCGGATCGCCCGCTGTCTTGGCATCCGCCGGGCGCTGCCGGTAGCGGCGCATCAGCTCGACCTGCAGGTGGTTCAGCGGGTCCAGATACGGGAAGCGGTGTTCGATCGAGCGGGCCAGCGTCGGGTTGTTCGCCAGGCGCTGGGTGTCGCCGGTGATCTGGTTCAGCACGTCATTCGTGCGCTGCCACTCGGCCTCGATCGCGGCGAAGATCTTCTTGCCGAGCTTCTTGTCCTCGACCAGATCGAGGTAACGCGCCGCGATGCGCAGGTCAGTCTTGGCCAGCACCATGTCCAGGTTCGACAACAGCGTGCGGAAGAACGGCCAGTCCTTGCACATCTTCTGCAGCAGCGCCAGCCGCTCGGCGCGCAGCTTGTCGGTCTTGCCATTGGCCAGGTAGCTTTCCACCGCCGAGCCGAAGCCGCACCAGCCCGGCAGCGCGACGCGGCACTGGCCCCACGAGAAGCCCCACGGGATCGCCCGCAGGTCTTCGATGGCGCGTGTCGCCTTGCGTGAAGCGGGGCGCGAGCCGATGTTCAGCTCGGCAATCTCGCGGATAGGCGTGGCGCTGAAGAAGTAGTCGGTGAAGCCGGGTGTCTCGTAGACCAGCGCGCGGTAGGCCGACATGCTCGCCAGCGAGATCTCCGCGGCGGCATCGAGGAAGCTGCGCGGGGCGCTTTTTGTCGGGTGCAGCAGCGTGGCTTCGAGCGTGGCGGCGACCAGCGTCTCCAGGTTGCGCAGGCCGATTTCCGGGTGTGCGTACTTGGAGGCGATCACCTCGCCCTGCTCGGTCAGGCGGATCTGGCCGTTCACGGTGCCGGGGGGCTGCGCCAGGATGGCCTGGTAGCTCGGGCCGCCGCCACGGCCGACCGTGCCGCCGCGCCCATGGAAGAGCCGCAGGCCGATGCCATGACTGGCGCGCAACTCGTCGAACAGCGCCACCAGTGCGATCTCGGCGCGGTACAACTCCCAGTTGCTGGTGAAGAAGCCGCCGTCCTTGTTGCTGTCGCTGTAGCCCAGCATGATGTCCTGCTCGCCGCCCGAGCGCTTGACCAGCGCCGCCACGCCCGGCACGGCATGGAAGCCGCGCATGATGCCCTCCGCATGGCGCAGGTCAGCG
Organism: Pseudomonadota bacterium; assembly: GCA_041165285.1. Classification (GTDB taxonomy): domain Bacteria; phylum Pseudomonadota; class Gammaproteobacteria; order Burkholderiales; family Burkholderiaceae_C; genus Sphaerotilus. Next base: position 4,322 of record JBEANV010000364.1, read on the forward strand.
ATGGTTTCGAAGAGCGGCACCACGATCAGCTCGGCTTGGGAGTCTGCGTCGTCCAGCGTGCCGCGCATCAGGCCGCATTCCTTTTGCAGCAGCAGCACTTCCAGCAGGTCGCTCACGGTCTCGGTGTGCGAGATGATGTAGTGGATCAGGGCCTGCTGGCCGTAGCGCTTGCGGGCCGATGCGGCGGCTT
>JBEANV010000365.1:0-2607 GCA_041165285.1 Pseudomonadota bacterium
GCCAGAACCGCCGTGACGGCCGCTTCATCGAGCGCGTCGGTTTCTACAACCCGGTGGCCTCCGGTCAAGCCGAAGCCCTGCGCGTCGCCTTCGACCGCGTGGACTACTGGACCAGCGTCGGTGCGCAGCTGTCGCCCACCGTCGAGCGCCTGATCAAGCAAGCCAAGTCCACGGTCGCTGCGCCCGTCGCCGTCGCTGCCTGATTGCACCTGTTGCACTCGCTGTTCCTGCCCTGACCGCCCCGAGCGCCCCCACCATGACCGTGACCACCACCGATGACGCCGTGGCCTGGCCCGATGACGCCATCGAGGTCGCGCGGGTGGCCGATGCCTGGGGCATCAAGGGCTGGCTGCGGATCCAGCCGTACGCGGCGGATCCGCAAGTCGTGCTCAAGGCACGGCACTGGTTCCTGCAGCCACCCGCCGGCAAGCCGCGCGCCAAGGAGGCGCCTGCGCTGCCCAAGGTGCTGAACGTCACGCTGGTCAAGGAGCACAGCGATGGCATGGTGGCCTCCGTGCGCGAAGTCGCCGACCGCAATGGCGCCGAAGCGCTGCGCGGCGCCCGCATCTTCGTGTCGCGTTCGATCTTCCCGAAGACCGACGATGGCGAGTACTACTGGATCGACCTGATCGGCCTGAACGTCGTCAACCGCGACGGCGCAGTGCTGGGCACGGTCGCCGAAATGCTCGATACCGGTGCCCACAGCGTGATGCGCCTGACCGCCGAGAGCGTCGATGAATCGCGTGTGCCCCGTGCCGTCGAGCGCCTGATTCCCTTCGTTGCCGCCTACATCGACGACGTCAGCCTGACCGAGCGGCGCATCATCGCCGACTGGGGTCTGGACTACTGATCCCGCTGCGCCTGCTGCATCGGCGTTTGCTGTGCGCTTCGACGTCGTCACCCTGTTTCCCGAGCTCTTCGACCCGTTCCTGAAGGTCGGTGTGACCCGTCGCGCCTACACGACCGGGCAGGTCGATGTGCGCCTGTGGCCGCTGCGTGACCACGCGGACAACACCTACCGCCGCATCGATGACCGCGCCTATGGTGGGGGCCCCGGCATGGTGATGCTGGTCGAGCCGCTGGAGCGTGCGCTCGCGGCCATCCGGCAGGACCGCGCCGAGGTGGGGGCTGCTGCTCCGGTCATCCTGTTCAGTCCTGCCGGCGCTGCGCTGACCCAATCGCGCGTCCAGGCGCTGGCTGCCAGTCCCGGCGCGATCCTGGTCTGTGGTCGCTATGAAGGGCTGGACCAGCGTTTCATCGACCGCCATGTGGACGAGGAACTCAGCTTGGGCGACTTCGTGTTGTCCGGCGGCGAGCTGCCCGCGCTGACACTGCTGGATGCCGTCACGCGGCTGCAACCCGGTGTCCTCAACGCCGCAGCGTCGCATGAGCAGGACAGTTTCTCGGACGGCCTGCTCGACTGTCCGCACTACAGCCGCCCCGAGACGCTAGGCGGCGACGATGTGCCGCCCGTGCTGCTGTCGGGCCACCACGCCCACATTGCCCGCTGGCGCCGCGAGCGCCAGCTCGACCTGACCGCGCGCCGCCGACCCGATCTGATTGCCGCAGCCCGTCAGGCTGGTCGCCTCAGCCGCGCCGACGAGCTGTACCTGTCGAAAATCCGGCTATAATCGCGGGTTTTGATCCTCTGCCTGAAGGTAGTCCGGTGTTCGACATGAGCGCTGGCCCTTGCCGGCACGATCGCCTGGAGTCCCCATGAACCTGATCCTCGAACTCGAGCAAGAAGAAATCGCTCGACTCAACAAGACCATTCCCGTCTTCGCTCCTGGCGACACGGTGATCGTCAGCGTCAATGTCGTTGAAGGCACCCGCAAGCGCGTGCAGGCTTACGAAGGCGTCGTGATTGCCCGCCGCAACCGTGGCCTGAACAGCAACTTCATCGTGCGCAAGATGTCCAGCGGCGAAGGCGTGGAACGCACGTTCCAGCTGTACAGCCCGCTGATCGCCAACATCGAAGTCAAGCGCCGTGGTGACGTCCGCCGTGCGAAGTTGTACTACCTGCGCCAGCGCAGCGGCAAGTCGGCACGCATCAAGGAAAAGCTGGCCTGATCGCTGGCTCACCCGCCGACCCTGGCATCCTGCACGCAGGACGCCTTGGCAACATGGCCGCCTCCGGGCGGCTTTGTCGTTTTCGGCCTATGCTGAACCACATGCCCCGTCGTCCCACCCTCATCCGCGATCCGCGCGCTGTGCCGGTTGCCGGTGTCGACCACCATCTCCCGGCACTGGTCGGCGACCGTCTTGCCCCGGCGCAGCTCAAGGCACGTTTTGCCGCCCCGCCCGACTGGCAACCGGAGTTCCGTGGAGACGGTGGCGGGCCGCTGGCAGACCGGCTGCCAGCCGCGGCTGCGGTGCTGGTCGCGCTGGTGGCGCGCGAGGACGGTCTGCGCGTGTTGCTGACCCGCCGCACCGACCACCTGCGCAACCACGCCGGGCAGATCAGCTTTCCCGGCGGTCGCGTGGACCCCGGTGAAGTCGATCCTGTGGTGACCGCGCTGCGCGAGGCCCGCGAGGAAATCGGCCTGGACGCCCGGCACATCGAAGTGATTGGCGCCCTGCCGGTCTACACCACCGTGACCGCCTATG
>JBEANV010000366.1:0-6769 GCA_041165285.1 Pseudomonadota bacterium
ACGCCGATTGACCGCCTGTTGTCCGTGGCCGACCAGGGCCTGCGCACGGTCTGGGGACATCACCACGCCCATCGCCCTGCCCCGCGCCCTGAGTCTCCCGCGGGCAATCCGCTGCCCGAACTCGACGAGGCCGAGCGCCAGCTGTCAGGCGCACTGATCCGGATCGACCACGTCGGCGAGGTGTGCGCACAGGCGCTGTACACGGCGCAGGCCCTGGCTACCCGCGACAAGCGGCTGCGTGCCCATCTGGAAACCGCCTCGCAGGAGGAAACCGACCACCTGGCCTGGACCGAGCAGCGTCTGCGCGAACTCGGCGCCCGGCCATCGCTGCTCAATCCGCTCTGGTATGCGGGCGCCTTCGCCATCGGCACCGTCGCCGCACGACTGGGAGACCGCACGAGCCTCGGCTTTGTCATCGAGACGGAGCGTCAGGTGGGGGAGCACCTCGACAGCCACTTGGCCCTCCTTCCAGCCGACGACCTCGCCTCGCGCGCCATCGTCACGCAGATGCGCGATGACGAGATCCGGCACGCCGAAGCCGCGCAGCAGGCCGGCGGGGTACGCCCGCCACTGCCAGTGCGCTGGCTGATGCGCGCGGCAGCCAAGGTGATGACGACCACCGCCCACCGCATCTGAGGCGGCTCGCCTCGCTCACGCCGCGGTGTCGACCACGTCGACCTGCAGTTCTATTTCGGCTGTCTTCGCCAGCATCGCCGTGGCAGAGCAGTACTTGTCGTAGGACATCTGCACCGCACGGCGGACGGCCGGCTCTGACAGCTTCACTCCGCTGACGACAAACTGCATCACGATGCGCGTGAACACCTTGGGCTCGGTTTCGGCACGGTCAGCGTGGACCCTGACCTGGCAGCCCTGCACCTTGTGGCGCCCGCGCTGCAAGATCAGCACCACGTCGTATGCCGTGCAGGCGCCTGCCCCGGCAAGCAGGGTCTCCATCGGACGCGGCGCCAGGTTGCGGCCCCCGCCTTCGGGCGCGCCGTCCATCATCAGCAGGTGCCCGCTACCGGTTTCGGCCGAAAACGCCATGCCGGAAGCCGGCATCCAATTGATCGTGCAGTCCATGACGTGTATCGCTCAGATAAAACTCGAAGGGACCGAATTGTGGCCGGGCTGTGACTTGCAGACGGCAGGCACGACACAAATGAGTCCCGCTGCTGCGTTGCAACACAGCATTCGCTTTGGTACACTTTCGAACAAGCAATTGGGAATGCCCCCTAGAACTTTTCCAACATCAGGCACTCTCAAGCAACGGTTGTCTCCTCCACCCTCCTCCATAGGTGGATTGAGCCCGAGGTGAAAACCTCGGGCTTTTTTTCGTCACCGAGTTTCGTCACCCTGAGTTCCATGATGTCCTCCGAGCGCCAGACCCTGCTGACCAGCTACCTACAACGCATCCTGACCGCCAAGGTTTACGACGTGGCGCGCGAGACCGAGCTGGACCCCGCCCGCAGCCTCTCGGCACGCATGGGCAACCAGATCCTGCTCAAGCGCGAGGACAACCAGCCCGTGTTCAGCTTCAAGCTGCGCGGCGCCTACAACAAGATGGCCCATCTGAGCGCAGAGCAGCTCGCCCGCGGCGTGATCTGTGCCTCGGCAGGCAACCACGCGCAAGGTGTGGCGCTGAGCAGCAAGCGCCTGAATTGCCGCGCCGTGATCGTCATGCCGGAAACCACGCCGCAGGTGAAGGTCGATGCCGTGCGTGCGCTCGGCGGCGAGGTGGTGCTCGTGGGCGAAAGCTACAACGACGCCTATGACCACGCGATGCAGCTCGCTGCAGCCGAGGGTATGACCTTCGTCCACCCCTTCGATGACCCGCATGTCATCGCCGGCCAAGGCACCATCGGCATGGAGATCCTGCGCCAGCACCAGGGGCCGATCGACGCAGTGTTCGTCGCCATCGGCGGTGGCGGGCTGATTTCGGGTGTTGCGGCTTACCTCAAGGCCGTGCGCCCCGGGATCAGGGTCATCGGCGTGCAGACGGTGGATTCCGACGCGATGTTGCAGTCGGTACGCGCCGGCCATCGGGTGCGCCTGAACGATGTCGGCCTGTTCGCCGACGGCACCGCAGTGAAGTTCGTCGGCGAGGAGACCTTCCGTGTTGCACGCGAACTGGTCGATGAATTCATCGTGGTGGACACCGACGCCGTCTGTGCGGCCATGAAGGATGTCTTCCAGGACACACGCGCCATCCTGGAGCCATCGGGAGCGCTGTCGGTGGCAGCCGTGAAGCAGTACGTCGCACGCGAAGGCTGCACCGGCAAGACCTTCGTGGCCATCACCTGCGGTGCCAACATGAACTTCGACCGCCTGCGCTTCGTCGCCGAGCGGGCGAACGTGGGCGAAGAGCGCGAGGCGCTGTTCGCGGTCACCATCCCCGAAGAGCGCGGCTCGTTCAAGCGCTTCTGCGAGCTGATCGGCCCGCGCAGCGTCACGGAGTTCAACTACCGCATCAGCGACGAGCGCCGCGCCCACATCTTCGTCGGCCTCAGCACACGCGAACGCGGTGAGTCGGCCGAGATCGGCGCGCTGTTCGCCACCCAGGGCTTTGCCGCACTGGACCTGACCCACGACGAACTGGCCGAGGCACACCTGCGGCACCTCGTCGGCGGGCGCTCGGACCTGGCGGTGAACGAGCGGCTGTTCCGCTTCGTTTTCCCCGAACGGCCGGGCGCGCTGATGCGTTTCCTGTCGAGCATGCACCCGGACTGGAACATCAGCCTGTTCCACTACCGCAACCAGGGCGCCGACTACGGCCGCATCCTCGTGGGCATCCAGGTACCCGAGGCAGACGAGGTGGCGTTCCAGCAATTCCTCGACACGCTGGCCTACCCCTGCGTCGAAGAGACGGACAACCCGGTCTACCGGCTGTTCCTGCGCTGACCCCGGATGCCGGGCGAGTGCGCCGGAATTCACTGAAACCCCCAGGGATCACGCCAACCGCGCCGAGGGGCACGCGCACAATCCGGGGCCATGCCCTCTGACTCCACGCCCCTGATCCCTTCGACGGCCCACCCTGCGCTGCAAGAGGCGCTGCAGTTCAAGCTGCGGCGCCGGGTCAGTGCGGCGGGACACCTGGGCGAACTGCTGCCACTGGCGATGCGCATCGGCCTGCTGCAGAACGCGCTGCGCCCGCGCCTGCGCCAGCCGCAGCTGCTGCTGTTCGTCGGGGACCACGGCATTGCCGTCGATCTGAATCCGCCACAACACCTCAGCACCACCTCGCAGGTCCATGACGTGCTGGAGAACCGGGTGCCTCTGCCCCTGTTTGCCCACCAGCAGGGACTGAGCGTGAGCGTGGTCGATGCCGGCCTGGCAACGCCTTTGCCGGTCGGCCCGGGGGTGATCTCGCGCAAGATCGCCCACGGCACGCGCAATTGCCGGCTCACCGCCGCGATGTCACTCGACCAGGTGAACTCCGCCATCCGCGCCGGGATGGAGATCGCGCAGGCACTGCCGGGCAATGTGCTGGGCTGCGCGGGTCTTGGCGTGGGTGCGCGCGAATCGGCCGCGCTGGTCATCGCGCGGGTCACGGGGCGTCCGCTGCACGATCTGGTCTTCTCCGGACCCCGCATGGACCGCGAAGAGCTGGAGCACACGATGGCCGTGCTGCAAACCGCCCTGAACCGGCACGGCCCGATCGAAGATCCCGTGCAGGCACTGGCCACCTTCGGCGGTTTCGAGATGGCAATGATGGTCGGCGCCATGCTCAAGGCGGCCGAGCAGCGCCACCTGATCCTCGTCGATGGCCTGCCCGCCTGCGCAGCGCTGCTCATCGCCACGCACATCGCCGGACCCGTGATCGACTACTGCCTGTTCTGCCGCAGCACGGACCACCACGGGCTCGATACCGTGCTGGCGGGATTCGAGAGCACCGCACTGCTCGCGCTCGGTCTGGAAAGCCTGGACGGCACCGGCATCGCACTGAGCTGGCCGCTGGTGCGTGCCGCGGCGGCCCTGCTCACTGACGTGATGGATCCGGTGGAACCCCTGCCGCCGACGGGCGAGCCGGACCAGACCACGCCGTCGGACGACATCGACCGCGACTTCATCCGCATGCCGTGAAGCTGCCCCGAAACACGGGATCGGACCGCCTCAGCGGACCTGGTTCGGATCGACCACGCCGCCAGTGACGCTACCAGCCTGGTCGGCAACCGGTTCCTGCGGCGGGGGCGGCTGCATCTGGGGTGGTATCTGGACTTGTCCGGGCAGGGGAACCCCCGCAGCCAGTGGCCCGGAAGGCGCCGGCAGGCCTGCGCCGGCAGCGCCAGGCAGCGTGCCCGTGGCGGGCGGTGGCAGCTGGGGCAGATCAAGCACCAGCTGTGCAGCTGCGCCCGCCGGGCCCAGGCTCACGCCCCTGGCCGTCACGCCCTGCAGCACCCACTGTCCGTCCACCGCCCCGCCCACCCGCACGACGCGGGCCGGCTTGTCGTCAACGGACAGCACCGCCCAGCTCGGTCCAGCACCGGTCGAGGCCACCGCGCCGACCAGCTTGAACCGCGCTGCAGCCGCAGGCGGCGGCGCGGCCGTTTCCCCTGCCGGGGCAACCGCGCCCAGCAGGCGCAGCACGTCGCCGCGCACCGCCTGGTCGATGGCCACCGTCTGCACCTGGGGCGGCACGGCCCCGGGACGCGCGAACAGACGCAAGCCCCAGAACACGAGGCTTCCCGCAAGTGCGGCCCACACCAACCATGCTGTCCAACGTGCTGCCATGGGGGCGGATTATGATCGACGGCCCCGCTGCTCTCAGTCCACTTCGGATCCGACTTTCATGAAATCCTTGCGACACGCCGCCCAGCGCGGTTTCACGCTCATCGAACTGATGGTGGTGCTGGTGATCATCGGCGTGCTGGCGTCCCTGGTCGTGCCGAGCGTGCTCGACCGCGTGGACGAGGCCAAGGTCACCGCCGCGCGCACCGACGTCAACAGCCTGATGGAAGCCATGAAGCGCTACCGGCTCGACAACCAGCGCTACCCGACCAGCGAGCAGGGTCTGCAGGCGCTGGTCGCCAAGCCGACCACCGGCCCGATCCCGCCGAACTGGAAACCGACACTCGACAAGCTGCCCAACGACCCCTGGGGCCGCCCCTACCAGTTCGCCAACCCGGGCGTGAAGGGCGCGATCGATGTGTTCAGCTATGGCGCGGATGGGCAGGCGGGCGGCGAGGGCAAGGACGGGGACATCGGCTCCTGGCAGTGAGCCGGTGACACACCCGGTGACACACGCCCGCGGATTCACCTTGCTGGAGCTGATGGTGGTGGTGGCCATCATCGCGCTGGCCAGCGCGGCCGTGACGCTGGCAATGCCTGACCAGGCCAGCACCCGGCTGGAGCGCGAAGCCACCCGGCTGATCGCCATCCTCGAAACCGCGCGTGTCCAGGCGCGCTCGCTGGGCACCCCGGTCCGCTGGGTACCGGGCCGACCGCGCCAGACCGTCAATGACAGCCCCGACCAGTCCGGCCCTGACTTCCATTTCACCGGCCTGCCAGAAGGCAACGGTCTGCCCGAGCGCTGGTCCGACACCGATCTGGCGGGCAAGATCGGCGTGGTGCTGCCGCAAGGTCAGAACGGCCTGCTGCTCGGCCCCGAACCGGTGATTCCGCCGCAGACCCTGACCCTGCAACTTGACGACAAGCGCCTGCGCCTGTCCACCGATGGCCTGAGCGCCTTCGCGGTGATCGCCGATGCCGCCGCGCCGCAGTGAACACGGCTTGACGCTGATCGAGGTACTGGTCGCGCTGGCGATCGTCGCGATCACGCTGGCGGCCGGCATCAAGGCCGCGGGTGCGCTGACCGGCAATACCCAGCGGCTCGTCGACACGCTGGCCGGCCAATGGTGCGCCGACAACTACCTCACCCGACTGCGACTGGAGAGGCAGTTGCCGCCCGTGGGCGACAGCGAATTCAGCTGCGACCAGGTGGGGCAGACCTACCTGGGGCGTGTCTCGGTGCGGCCGACGCCCAATCCCCTCTTTCGCCGCATCGACGTCCACATGCTCGACGCCGAGGGGCAGCACCTGCTGCTCTACACCACCGTGATGTCCCGTCTCTGAGTCGCCAGCTTCGATGCGCCCGATCCGTCCTTCCCGCTCCGTCGGCTTCACCCTCATCGAGGTGATGGTCGCGCTGTTCATCCTGGCGCTGATGTCGGCGATGGCATGGCAGGGCGTGGAGGCCATCGCACGCAGCCGCGAATCGACCCAGGCGCGCATGGACCGGCTGCTGCGTCTGCAGACCGTGCTAGCCCAGTGGGAGGCCGATGTCCATGAGGTCATCGACACCCAGGTCGTGCCGGGCATGAACTTCGACGGCGCCACGCTGCGCCTGACACGCCGCCAGCCCGAGGGCGTGCAGGTGGTGGCCTGGACGCTGCGCGGCGGCAAGCTCTACCGCTGGAGCGCGCCGACCTCGAACGCGCTCGACACGCTGCAGGACGGCTGGATGCGCAGCTACCAGCTGCTCGGCAACGAGCCCGGCACGCTGGCCATGCTGGAGAACATCGCGCAGTGGCAGCTCTTTGTTTTCCTGACCAGCAGCAACGGCTGGAGCAATGCCCAGTCCAGCGGCGACATCGCCCAGGCGCCGCCTGCGCCGGTCGATCCGCCGCCGCCGGACCCAAGTGCGTCCGGCATGGTCAACGGTGCCGGCGTGGTCAGCGCGGCGCCGCCGGTCGCCGTCAACCACGACGCACTGCCGGACGGGCTGCGGATGGTGATCGGATTCGCACCGGGAGGGGCCGCCGACGGCACGCTC
>JBEANV010000367.1:0-8414 GCA_041165285.1 Pseudomonadota bacterium
CCGGTGGTGGGGCGCTTCAAGGTCTACATGATCGACGAAGTCCACATGCTGACGATGACCGCGTTCAACGCGATGCTCAAGACGCTGGAGGAGCCGCCGGAGTACCTGAAGTTCGTGCTGGCGACGACCGATCCGCAGAAGGTGCCGGTCACCGTGCTGAGCCGCTGCCTGCAGTTCAACCTGCGGCCGATGGCGCCGCAGACGGTGCAGGCGCATCTCGCCGAGGTGCTGCAGGCCGAGGCGGTGCCGGCCGAGGTCGGTGCGCTGCGGCTGCTGTCGCGGGCAGCGCGCGGCTCGATGCGTGATGCGTTGTCGCTGTCGGACCAGGCCATCGCGTTCGGCGGCGGGATGCTGGACGAAGCGGGTGTGCGGCAGATGCTGGGCGCCGTGGACCGCGGGCATGTCGTGCGCATCGTCGAGGCACTGGCCGCCAGCGACGGTGCGGCGCTGGTGCGCACGGTCGATGAACTGCGCGGCCTGGGCCTGTCGGCTGCGGGCACGCTGGAAGAACTGGCGACCTTCGCGCAGCAGATGGCGCTGGTGCAGGCCGTGCCGGACGCTGCCGATCCGACCGACCCGGACACGCCCGCCGTCCTCGCGCTCGCGCCGCTGCTGGCGCCGGACGAGACGCAGGTGCTCTACAGCATCGCGCTGCACGGCCGGGCCGAGCTTGCGCTGGCGCCGGACGAATACAGCGGTTTGATGATGGTGCTGCTGCGTCTGCTGGCATTCCGGCCGCAGGGGGCTGTGGCCGTGGCAGCTCCGATGGCGCCCGTGGTGCCGCGGGCGGTTCCGCCTGTTGCTGCCGTGCGGCTGGTGGCGCCTGTCGCCTCGTCGCGCGAGCTGCTGCGCCCGGTCGCGGCGAGCACGCGTGTCGCAGTTGCTCCCGGACCTGTGCCCGTGCCGGCCCCTGCCCCTGTGGTGGCCAAGCCCGTGCCAAACGTTGCGGCAAAACCCAGCGGCGTGGCGCCCTGGGAAGAGGGTCCGCCAGCCGACTGGGACGACATTCCACTCGAAGGCGATCCGGCACCTGTGCGCGCTGCTGTGCCTGTGCCGTTGTCGGTGACACCGGCCGACCCGACTGCGGATCTGGATGATCCCCTGGTGACCCGCTGGGCCGCGTTGTTCGGTGAACTTGCTGCCCGAGGCAGCATCAACGGACTTGTCCGGGAACTGGCCTGGCAGGCGCAGTGCCTGTCCATGGACGAGCAGGCAGCGCCAAAACGCGTCGTGCTGCGTGTCGAGCGCGAGTCGCTCCGCCAGTCAGGACACCGGGACCGACTGCAGGCGGCGTTGAGCGAGATGCTGGAGGAGCCGGTGGCGCTTGAGGTTGTTGCAGGGGCGGTGTCCGACAGCCCGGCCCGGCGCGACACCGCACGCCGCCTGCAGGCCCAGAACGACGCCGAAGCCGCCCTCACCAGCGATCCGCTGGTGCTCGAACTGCTCGCACGGTATCCGACAGCGCGCATTGTTCCCGGCTCGATCCGCCCCGTGGTCTGAATCGATTTCCCCTATTTCTCTCTGCAAGACCTCCCCCAAGAAAGGACACTCCATGCTCAAAGGACAGCTCGCCGGCCTGATGAAACAGGCGCAGGCCATGCAGGACAACCTGAAGAAGGCCCAGGACGAACTCGGTCTGATCGAGGTCGAGGGCCAGTCAGGCGCCGGTCTGGTCAAGGTTGTCATGACCTGCAAGCACGATGTCAAGCGCATCACCATCGACCCCAGCCTGCTGGCCGATGACAAGGACATGCTGGAAGATCTGGTTGCCGCTGCGTTCAATGACGGCATCCGCCGTGCCGAAGCCCTCAGCGCCGAGAAGATGGGCAAGTTGACCGCCGGCATGCCGCTGCCCGGCGGCATGAAGTTCCCGTTCTGATCCGCCTGCGGGAGATCGCGTGAGTGCGCCGGACGCGCTGGCCACACTGGTCGAGGCCCTGCGCCGACTGCCCGGTGTGGGTGTCAAGTCAGCGCAGCGCATGGCTTACCACCTGCTGCAGCATGACCGCGATGCAGCGATGCAGTTGTCGTATGCGCTGGACCATGCGGTCCACAGCGTCCGGCACTGCGAGCGCTGCCACACCTTCACCGAACAGCCGGTGTGCGTCACCTGCCTCGACCCGATGCGGGACGAACGCACGCTGTGTGTCGTCGAGACGCCCGCCGACCAGGCCGCGATCGAGCGGACAGGCAGCTACAAGGGGCTGTATTTCGTGCTGATGGGCAAGTTGAGCCCGCTTGACGGCGTCGGGGCACACGACATCGGGCTGCCCGAATTGCTGGACCGTGTGGGCGACGGGCTGGTGCAGGAGCTGATCATCGCCACCAGCTTCACCGCCGAGGGCGAAGTCACCGCCCACGTGATCGGCGAGGCGTTGAGACCCCGCGGCGTGAAGGTCACGCGTCTGGCGCGAGGTGTTCCGATCGGCAGCGAACTCGAATACGTCGATCTCGGCACCATCGCCTACGCCTTTTCCGACCGCCGCTGAGCGCGGCGGTCTCGGGGCGGCCCGGCTTACTTGCGGGCCAGGCGTGTCGGGCGAATCTTTGTGCCCTTGACTGCGCCACCCCGTGAGACGGAGGCCACCGCAACGGAACGTGCCTTCGACTTGCTTTCGGCCTTGGTCGGCTGCCAGATCACGAGGGCCTGCGCCTTCTTGAAGCGCGTACTGTCGTCGATGCGGTTCCACTGGGCGATTTGCGCGGCCGTCACGCGGTAGCGTTTCGCCAGTGCCGCCACGGTGTCGCCCTTGCGAGCGCTGATCGCCACCTTGCGCAGCGGCGGCACATCGGGTGCCAGCGCCATGTGGGCGTTGTCGGCGACGTGTTCAGGCACGTCCTGCACGCGGTGCTCGCCGCGCTGGACCAGCAGCGTCGAGCCGGCCTTGATGAGCATCTTCGGCGGGATGTGGTTCATCTCGCGCAGCGATTCCTCGCTCATGCCCGACAGGCGGGCCGCTTCGGCGCTGCGCATGGTGGTGGGCACGGTCCAGGCTGTCCAGCTCGCCAGAGGGCCACGAAAATCGGCCAAGCGGCGGATAAATCCGCCGGCATTGTCATAGGGCAGCAGCACCTGCGGTGTGCCCGCCGCCAGGATGACCGGCTTGTTCATCTGCGGGTTCAGCGCCTTGAACTCTTCCAGACCCAGGCCAGCCAGACGTGCCGCCACGGCCACGTCCATGTCACGCCGGATCGGCACGCTGGCGAAGTAGGGGTGATTTTCCAGTGCAGGCAGGCTCAGGCCGAAGTCCTGCGGGGCCGTCACGATGTTCTTGACCGCCTGGAACTTGGGCACGTAATGCCGCGTTTCAGCGGGCATGTTCAGGCTCTCGTAGTCGGTCGGCAGACCGGCGCGCTGATTGCGCTCGATGGCGCGCTTCACATTGCCTTCGCCCCAGTTGTAGGCGGCCAGCGAGAGCTGCCAGTCGCCGTTGAACATCTTGTTCAGGCGGCCGAGGTAGTCAAGTGCCGCGCGGGTCGAGGCCAGCACGTCACGCCGGTCGTCACGGAACATGTTCTGCTTGAGGGCGTAGTCCTTGCCGGTCAGCGGCATGAACTGCCACATGCCCGAGGCGCGCGCCGAGGACATGGCCTGCGGGTTGAACGCGCTCTCGATGAACGGCAGCAGGGCCAGCTCGGTCGGCATGTTGCGGCGCTGCAGTTCCTCGACGACGTGGAAGAGGTAGCGCGAGCCACGCTCGGTCATGCGCTTGACGTAATCTGGGCGGCTGGCATACCAGCGTTCGTGCTCGCGGACCAGGTCGCCGTCGAGCGTGGGCATGCCGAAACCGCTGCGCACACGGCCCCACAGATCCTTGCGGGCGTTGGCATCGCCCAGCACCATGGTCTGACCACTCAGCGGGTCTTCCAGCGGGCCGACAGCGTCACGCGGGTCGTCGGCGCTCGCTGGCACAGGGTTTGCCGGTAGCGGGGGGCGGACTGCCGCCACCGGTTCGATGCCTGGCACGGGTGACAGCGGACCTTCCGCGCGGACGATGGCTGCGGGCTGATCCTTCGCACCGACCGTCGTGACCAACGGCGGTGGCTTGACATCGTCCTGGCTGCTGTCAGGGATCGACGCGCAGCCGGTCAGGGCCAGCATCAGCGCCGACAGGGCAAAGGTGGAGGGGCGGGCATATCGGGTCATCGAAACTGGTCTTTCCATCGTCGTATCGTCGCAAGCACCGACACCGGATCCCGGGCATCGGCGCCTCGGGCGACCGCCGAGGCGATCACGTCCGGCTGGTCGCAACGCAAGTAAGGGTTGATCTGCCGCTCCCGCCCGATCGTCGAAGGCAGGGTGGGGAGACCGCGTTCACGCAGAGAGTGGCACTCGGCCTCGTAGGCCGCCAGGGCGAGGCTGTGCGGCTCGACTGCGCGCGCGAAACGCAGATTGGCCAAGGTGTATTCGTGGGCGCAGCACACCTGCGTCTCGGCAGGCAAGGCGGCAAAGCGGCTCAGGGAGGCGTGCATCTGCGCAGGCGTTCCCTCGAACAGGCGACCGCAGCCGCCCGAGAACATCGTATCGCCGCAGAACAGGATGGATCCGGTGAAATACGCCAGGTGTCCCAGCGTGTGACCGGGCACCTCCAGTACCGCGATGTCCAGGCCCAATACCGCGATGAGGTCGCCTTCATGAACCGGCGTCACGGTCACCGGCATGGGTTCCCGGGCCGGTCCCCAGACCTGGGCTACCTGCGCCCGCGGATGGTCCAGCAGTGCCCGCAGTCCCCCGACATGATCGGGATGCTTGTGGGTCACTAGAATGCCCGCAAGCTGCAAGTCGGCCCGGTCCAGTGCGGCAATGACCGGCGTCGCGTCTCCCGGATCCACCACCAAGGCATTGCGGCCGTCGTGGAGCATCCAGAGGTAGTTGTCGTCAAAGGCGGGTAGAGATAGCAGATTCATGGCGCAGGATTCGCTGATTATAGAGATGGCCCCTTGGCTGAAGGCTCCGGCCGGTCGTTACCTGCTGGCCTGGGAGCAGCGGCAACTCGACCGGGTGGTGGCCGACATCTTCGGCTACCACGCCGTGCAGGTCGGCTGGCCGATGGTGCAGGCCCTGCGTTGCAGCCGCATCAGCCACCGCTGGATGCTCAACGACGCACAGCCCGATCCCGACCTTCTGTTCACCCCCGCACTGCTCGGGGCTGATGATTCCGGCCTGCGTGGCGGAGCGGGCGCCTTGCCTGTCAGCGTGCTGACCGATTACGACGCACTGCCATTTCCGGGCAACAGCCTCGATCTCGTCGTGCTGCCACACACCCTGGAGATGACCGCGGATGCCCACCAGACCTTGCGCGAGGTGGAGCGGGTGCTGATGCCAGAGGGCAGGGTGGTGATCATCGGCTTCAACCCGACAAGTCTGTGGGGACTTTGCCAACAGCTCGACACCATCGGGCGCCGGGTCGGCATGACCAGCCCGGTGATGTCGGAAACCGGCGAATTCATCGGCTGGCGGCGGCTGCGGGACTGGCTGCGGCTGCTGGGTTTCGAGATCGAAGCAGGACAGTTCGGGTGCTATCGTCCGCCGTTTGCCTCGCAGGGCTGGCTGGACCGCAGTGCCTGGTGGGACCAGGCGGGCGAACGCTGGTGGCCGGTTTTTGGCTCGGTGTACATGCTGACCGCCGTCAAGCGGGTCCGCGCGATGCGCCTGCTCGGCCCGGAATGGAAACGCAAACGCCGCGCTGGCGCCGCGCCCGCCGTCGTCGCCCAGCGCCAGCCGCACACCACCCCGGGCTCCTCCCGGAACTCGACTGAACAAGCCAACAAGCGCTCTGCATGACCGAAGACACCGTTTCCCCCTCCGCCACTGCCAAGCCCGTGTTGTCCGTGGCCCGACCACAGGTGGTCATCTACACCGATGGTGCCTGCAAGGGCAACCCCGGCCTTGGCGGCTGGGGCGCCTGGCTGCAGAGCGGCGACCACGCGAAGGAACTCTTCGGTGGCACGCCCGACACGACCAACAACCGCATGGAGATGACGGCCGTGATCGAGGCGCTGGCGAGCCTGAAGCGCACCTGCGACATCGTGCTCTACACCGACAGCGAATACGTCAAGAACGGCATCACCACCTGGATCCACGGCTGGAAAGCGCGTGGCTGGAAGACCGCCGCCAAGCAGCCGGTGAAGAACGCCGACCTCTGGCAGCGCATGGACGCGCTGTCGCAGTTGCACAAGATCGAGTGGCGCTGGGTCAAGGGCCATGCGGGCGACCCGGGCAACGAGAAGGCGGATGAACTCGCCAACCGTGGGGTCGAGGTTGCACGCCAGCAATTTGCTTGACACTTAAACAATCAATGCCTAAGGTATGGGCTTGCCCTGCCTGGAGCGTTGCATGAAGATCGTCTGTATCGGTGGCGGCCCCGCCGGCCTGTACTTCGCCCTGCTGATGAAGCTGCAGGACGCCACGCACGACATCACCGTGGTCGAGCGCAACCGGCCCTACGACACCTTCGGCTGGGGCGTGGTGTTCTCGGACGCGACCATGGACAACATGGACCAGTGGGATCCGGTGACCGCGGCCGAGGTGCGGCAGGCGTTCAACCACTGGGACGACATCGAGCTGCAGTTCAAGGGCGAGGTGATCCGCTCCGGCGGCCACGGCTTCGTCGGCATCGGGCGCAAGAAGCTGCTCAACATCCTGCAGGCGCGCTGTGAAGCCCTCGACGTGAAACTGGTGTTCGAGACCGACGTGGCCTCCGATGACGAGTTCCCCGACGCCGACCTCATCATCGCCAGCGACGGCATCAACTCGCGCATCCGCCAGCGCCACGCGGCCGTCTTCCAGCCCGACGTGGTGACGCGCCCGAACCGCTACCTCTGGCTCGGCACGCACAAACGCTACGACGCCTTCACCTTCCTGTTCGAGAAGACCGAACACGGCTGGTTCCAGGCGCACATCTACAAGTTCGACGCCGACACCTCGACCGTGATCGTCGAGTGTCCGGAACATGTCTGGCTTGCGCACGGGCTGGACCAGGCGGACACGGCCGAGTCGGTTGCTTTCTGCGAGCAGGTGTTCGCCAAGAACCTGCAGGGCGCGTCGCTGATGACCAACGCCCGCCACCTGCGCGGCTCGGCGTGGCTGAACTTCCAGCGCGTCAAGTGCGCGCAGTGGTCGCTGTTCAACGGCCGCAGCCACGTCGTGCTGATGGGGGATGCGGTCCACACGGCGCATTTCGCGATCGGTTCGGGAACCAAGCTGGCGATCGAGGACGCGATCGAGCTGACGCGGCAGTTCAAGGAACTTGGGGACACACCGGCGCAGATCCCGGCTGTACTGGCGCGTTACCAAGCACTGCGCCACATCGACGTGCTGCGCTTGCAGAACGCCGCGTGGAACGCGATGGAGTGGTTCGAGGTCTGCGGCGAGCGTTACTGCGACCAGTTGCCGCCGCCGCAGTTCATGTACTCGATGCTCACGCGCAGCCAGCGCATCAGCCACGAGAACCTGCGCCTGCGCGATGCGGGCTGGCTGAACGGCTACGAGCGGTGGTTTGCCGAGCAGGCGGGCGTGACGCCACCGCCGGGTCAGGTCACGCCCCCGCCGCCGATGTTCACGCCGTACCGCCAGCGCGGCGTCACGCTGAAGAACCGCATCGTCGTTTCGCCGATGGCGCAGTATTCCTGCGTGGACGGGCAGCCGGCCGACTACCACCTGATGCACCTCGGGGCGCGGGCGATGGGCGGCGCGGGGCTGGTGTTCGCCGAGATGACCTGCGTGTCGCCGGACGCCCGCATCACGCCCGGCTGTCCCGGCCTGTGGAACACCCCGCAGCGTGACGGCTGGAAGCGCATCGTCGATCACGTCCACACCTGGTCGGACGCGAAGATCGCGCTGCAGCTCGGCCACGCGGGCGCGAAAGGCTCGACCCGCGTCGCGTGGGAAGGCATCGACCAGCCGGTGCGCGAGGACGAAGGCGGCTGGCCGCTGATGTCGGCGTCGCCTCAGCAGTACCTGGACGGCGTGAGCGACTGGTCGCGGGCGATGACGCGGGCGGACTTGGACCGGGTGCGCGATGACTTCGTGCGCTCGACCGCATGGGCGGCGGAGGCGGGGTTCGACTGGCTGGAGCTGCACTGCGCCCACGGCTACCTGCTGTCGTCGTTCATCTCGCCGCTGACGAACCGGCGCGAGGATGGCTACGGCGGCTCGCTGGAGAACCGGCTGCGGTATCCGCTGGAGGTGTTCCGCGCCATGCGGGCGGCGTGGCCGGCCGAGCGACCGATGTCGGTGCGGATCTCGGCGCACGACTGGGTGGAGGGTGGCATCACACCGGACGATGCGGTGCAGATCGCCCGCGCCTTCAAGGCGGCCGGCACGGACATGATCGACTGCTCGTCGGGCCAAGTCAGCAAGCAGGAAAAGCCGGTCTACGGGCGCATGTTCCAGACGCCGTTCGCCGACCGCG
>JBEANV010000368.1:0-16455 GCA_041165285.1 Pseudomonadota bacterium
ACCGCCCCCACGATCCCCGCCACCACCTTCACCGGCAGCATCCCGAACGACGCCCAGCCGATCAGGCTGCCCAGCAAGCCCGCCGGAATCAGGAAGCGCAGCAGCCGCCAGTCCGCATGCCGCGCCAGCGCCGCCAGCCCGGAAAAGTCCGCCAGGCACAGCAGCGGCAGCATGATCGCCGCCGCCTGCGGCACCGGAATCGTCAGCGCCATCAGCGGCACCGCCAGCGCCCCGAAGCCGGCGCCGAAGCCGCTCTTCGACAACCCCATCAGGAACACCGCGGGAACGGCTGCGGCATAGAACATCGGTTCGGTGATCACGGATCGGTTCTCGCCACGGAGTGGCCACAAGGAAGGGGCCACAATTGTGGAATGTTTGCACCCAGCCAGAACGATGTCCGGACCTTCTTTTGCACCGCGTGGCGCAAGCACCTCGCCGGTGAACCGCTGTCCGCGATGGACACGCTCGCCGCGCAATGGACCGAGCGCCACCCCGAATACCACGCCGACCTGTCCGACCTGGAGGCCGCGCTCGCCGCCGTCTATACCGTCGAGGAAGGTCGCACCAACCCCTTCCTGCACCTGTCGATGCACCTGAGCATCAGCGAGCAGGTCTCGATCGACCAGCCGCGCGGCATCCGCCAGGCGGTCGAGCTGCTGGCCGCGAAGCGCGGCGATCTGCATGCCGCGCAGCACGAGGTGATGGACTGCCTGGGCGAGATGCTCTGGGAGTCCCAGCGCAGCGGCCTGCCCCCGGACCCGCACGCCTACCTCGACCGCGTCCGCCGCCGCGCCACCGCATGACAGCCCCGACCCGGCGGCCCTCCGCCCTGATCGCGGCAGTCGCGCTCGCGCTGCTGCTCGGCCTGCAGCCGGTGACGACCGACCTCTACCTGCCCGCACTGCCAGCGATCCAGGCCGAGCTGCACGCCTCGATGCACGCCACACAGCTCACGATGGCCGCGCTGCTGCTGTCCTTCGGGTTCGGGCAGCTCGTGGCCGGGCCGGTGGCGGACCGGTTCGGGCGGCGGCCGGTGCTGCTGTCCACGCTGTCGGTCTACGTGGCCGCCAGCCTCGGGGCGGCGCTGGCGAACACCATCGAGGCGCTGGTCCTGGTGCGCATCGTGCAGGGCGCGGTGATGGCCGGCGTGGTGGTCGTCGCACGGGCCATGGTGCGTGACCTGTACGCGCCGCACGAAGGGGCGCGGATCATGTCGCTCGGCCTGTCCGGGCTGGGCATCATCGCCATCACCAGCCCCTTGCTGGGCGGCTGGCTGGCCGGACACCTGGGCTGGCACATGGCCTTTGCTGCCGCGGGAGTGATCGCGCTCGCGACCCTGGTCTTCGTGGCCACGCAATTGCCCGAGACCCTCCGCCAGAAGAACCCGCAGGCGCTGCTCCCCGGGCCGCTGCTGGCCTCGTGGCGCGCCGTGCTGCGCCATCCGACCTTCCTCGCCTGGGCGGGGCTGTCGGCGGCCACCTACGGCGGGCTGTTCGTGTTCCTCGCCGGATCGTCGTTTGTCTACATGCAGGTGCTCGGACTGAGCGCGGCGCAGTACGGCTTGGCGCTCAGCAGCAGCTCGATCTCCTACCTTGCCGGCACCTTCCTCTGCCGGCGCTGGCTGGTGCGGCATGGCATGACCGGCGCCGTCCGGCGCGCAGCCGTCTTCACGCTGGCGGGAGGGCTGTCGATGGCGGCGCTGGCAGCGGCGGGCGTGCAGACGGTCTGGGCCATCCTCGTCCCGCAACTGCTTTACGCCTTCGGGCATGGCACGCACCAGGCCTGCGGGCAGACCGGCGCGGTCGGACCGTTCCCGCAACAGGCCGGTGTGGCCGCAGCACTCGCGGGCTTCGTGCTGGCGGTGGTGGCGTTCTGCATCGGGCAGTGGCTCGGCGTCGCGCTGGACGGCACCACCCGGCCGCTCGCCTACGGTATCGCCACCGGCTCGGTGATCACGGCGCTGATCGCATGGACCACGGTGCAGCGCCACGGAGACACGCCGTGAGCGCCACCACCCCGACCACCTTCGCACTGGCCGGCCCGACCGCCAGCGGCAAGACCGCCGCCGCGCTGGCCATCGCCCGCGCCTGCCGCGCCCGCGGCCTGCCACCGATCGAAGTCATCAGCGTCGATTCGGCGCTGGTCTACCGCGGCATGGACATCGGCACCGCCAAGCCCTCGGCGGCCGAACTTGCCGAGGTGCCACACCACCTGATCGACGTGATCGAGCCCACCGCGTCCTACTCGGCCGCCGAGTTCGTCACGGACACGCGCCGGCTGATCGGCGAGATCCACGCCCGTGGCGGGCGCGCGCTGCTGGTGGGCGGAACGATGCTGTACTTCAAGGCGCTGTTCGATGGCATCGACGCACTGCCAGTGGCCGACCCCGCCGTGCGCGCCGTGCTGGACGAGCGCGCCCGCGCCATCGGCTGGCCGGCGATGCACGCGCAGCTGGTCGCGGTCGATCCGGTCACCGCCGCCCGGCTCTCGCCCAACGACGCACAGCGCATCCAGCGGGCGCTGGAGGTGTGGCAGGTGAGTGGCCAGCCGCTGTCGAGCTTTCACACCGGCCGCTTCGACCGCTCGGCGGTCGCGCCGGACACGCCACCCGAATTCCCGCTGCTGTCGCTGGAGCCAACCGACCGCGCGTGGCTGCACGCCCGCATCGCCCAGCGTTTCGAGGCCATGCTGGCGGAGGGACTGGTCGAGGAGGTGCAGCGCCTGCGCGCCCGTGGCGATCTGCATCCCGAGCTGCCGTCGATGCGCTGCGTCGGCTACCGGCAGACCTGGGCGAGGCTCGACGGCCTGTGGCCCGCCGCACAGCTCCCCGACAAGGGCATCGCTGCCACACGCCAGCTCGCCAAGCGCCAGATCACCTGGCTGCGCGGCATGGCGCAACGCGAGGTGGTCGCCTGTGATGTCGGCGATCCGGTCGGCGCGGTGCTGGCGCGGGTGATGCCGGTGCTGGAGCAACAAGCCCGATGACCACCCCGCTGCTGCGCCTGACCCGCCTGGGCAAGCACTACGGCGAGACCGCGGTGTTCCAGGAGGTCAGCCTGACGATGCAGCAGGGCGAGGTCGTCGCGCTGGTCGGGGAATCCGGGGTAGGCAAGTCCACCCTGCTGAACTGCATCGCCGGACTGGACCGGGCGGACACCGGTGTGGTCGAGATCGCCGGTCGCACAGTCGGCCGCCTGACGGAGCGCGAGGCGGCGCTGCTGCGGCGGGCGTCGCTGGGCTTCGTGTTCCAGGCGTTCCATGTGCTGCCCCACCTGAGCGTCGCCGACAATGTGGGCCTGCCGCTGATGCTGCAGGGCTGGCGCGACCGGGACGCCATCGCAGTCCGCGTGGGCAGCGTGCTCGACGAGGTCGGATTGGGTGCGCTCGGAGCAAGGCGGCCGCGCGAACTCTCCGGCGGCCAGTTGCAGCGGGTGGCGATCGCGCGGGCGCTGGTCCACCGGCCGGCGCTGATCCTGGCCGACGAGCCCACCGGCAACCTCGACCCGGTGACAGCACAGCGCGTGCTGGATCTGCTGTGTACCCAGGCCCGGCAGCACGGGGCCGGCTGTCTGATCGTCACCCATTCGCAGGCGGCCGCCGCCCAGGCCGACCGCACGCTGCGGCTGCGCGCCGACGGTGTGCAAGCGCCGTGACGCGCCCCGGCCGCTCAGGCGCCCATCGGTGCCGGCATGGTGTGGACCCGGTCGCGGCCGGCGCGCTTGGCGTCGTAGAGCGCTTGGTCGGCGGCCTGAATCAGGGTGTCCAGCGTTGGCGTGCTGCGGCTGAGGGCCACTGCACCGAGGCTGATCGTCACGGCCCCGGGCCGCGGGTGGTCCGGCAGGCGCAGGTCGGCAGACACCGCATTGCGCATGCGCTCGGCCAGCCGCACTGCCTCGCGCTGACCGGTTTCGGGCAGCAGCACGATGAACTCCTCGCCGCCGAAACGCGCCAGCAGGTCGGTCTTGCGCAGCGTGCTCTGACAGGCCTGGGCGATCTCGATGAGTGCCTGATCGCCGCGCTGGTGGCCGTGGCGGTCGTTGATGCCCTTGAAGTGGTCCACGTCGATCAGCACCACGGCCATCGGCCGGGCGTGGCGGGTGGCGCGCTCGAACTCCAGCGCGGCGGCCTGCATGAAACAGCGCCGGTTGCGCAGACCGGTCAGCGAGTCCGTCATCGCCAGCTCTTCCAGCCGAAGCATCGCCTGGTCCAGCGCCACGATCAGCTTGAGCGTGAAGCCCGCGCACAGCGAGGCGATCGGCACCGGCACCAGCGCCGCCATGATCAGCCCCTGGCTATGGAGCGACCAACCCGCCACCAGATGCCAGAGCAGCGTGAGGGCCTCCGAGGCCAGCACGCTCAGTCCGACCGCCACCACCGTGGCCCGCTGCACACCGACACGCCGCACCCAGCGCGCCACGGCCTGCAGCAGCGGGCCGATCTCGGGGGGAGCGACGGTGGAATCGGGTATCGGTGTCATGTGCGAGGAATTGTGCCCGTGGCGAAGGCACCATTTGGTACCAATGCGGGTGGCAAAACCCGCATTCCTCCATAAACGCAGACTGAGCCGACTCCATGCACTTGCGCGACACGCTGCACCTGATCGCACGCGAGGCACGCCACCACCCAGGTCGGGTCGGTGTGGCACTGCTGGCCATCGCGCTCGGTGTGGCGCTGGCGTTTGCGGTCCACCTGATCAACGCATCGGCACTGGCAGAGTTCGGGCAGGCGGTGCGCTCGGTCAACGGACAGCCGGACCTGGAGCTGCGCCCGGTCGGCCGCAGCGGGCTGGACGAAGCGCTTTACGCCCGCATCGCGGCACACACCGGCATCGCGCTGGTCAGCCCGGTGATCGAACTTGACACCTATGCCCTCGACACCCAAGGCCGCAAGCGTGGGCTGAAGCTGATCGGGCAGGACGCCCTGGTGGCCGCAGCGCTGGCCCCGGAGCGGCTGCCGCGGTCAGACCCCGCACTGCGCGACGCACCGCGACTGGCTCTGCTCGACCCCGACCGGGTGTTTCTCAACCCGGCGGCCCAGCGCCTGTTCGGCGTGGCGGCGGGCCAGACGCTGCGGGTGCAGTCGGGCCAGCGGTTGGTGGCGCTGACGGTGGGCGGCACGGTCAGCGCCGACACCGGCCCGCTGGCGGTGATCGACCTGGCCGGCGCGCAGGCGCACTTCGACCGGCTCGGCCAGCTCAGCCGGATCGATGTGCGCTTGCAACCGGGCGCCGACCGCGACGCCGTGCTGCGCACGCTGGCGTTGCCGGCATCGGTGCGCGCCGCAGCGCCGGACGAAGCGGCACAGCGCGTCTCGAACCTCTCGCGCGCCTACCGCGTCAACCTGACCGTGCTGGCGCTGGTGGCGCTGTTCACCGGGGCATTCCTGGTGTTCTCGGTGCAGTCGCTGGCCGTCGCCAAGCGGGTGCCGCAACTGGCGCTGCTCGGCGTGCTCGGCATGCACGCCCGCGAGCGGATGGTGCTGGTGCTGGTCGAGTCGGCGCTGCTGGGCGTCGTCGGTGCAGGACTGGGGCTGGCGCTGGGCACGGGGCTGGCGGTGCTGGCGCTGCAGGTGCTGGGCGGCGACCTCGGCAGCGGGCTGCTGGGGGGTGCGGCGCCTGCCTTGCAGTGGTCGCGCGGCGCGGCGCTGGTCTATGGCGGACTGGGACTCGCTGCGGCGCTGGCCGGCGGCTGGCAGCCGGCGCGCATGGCCGCTGCGTTGTCTCCAGCGCAGAGCCTCAAGGGTCTCGGCGGCGAGGACCAGACGCTGCATCAGCCGTGGCGCGGACCGGCGCTGATGGTGGCCGGGGTCGCGCTGGCGTTCGTGCCGCCGCTGGGCGAGTTGCCGCTGGCCGCCTATGGCGCGGTGGCGCTGCTGCTGCTGGGCGGGATCATGGCCGTGCCGCTGCTGGTCGGCGTGCTGCTGGGACGGATCACGCCGCCGCGGCACCCGATCGCGCTGCTGGCCGTCGAGCGTGCCCGAGACCAGCGGGCCAGCGCGACGATCACGGTCGCGGGCGTGGTCGCGAGCCTGGCGCTGTCGGTCGCGCTGACCGTGATGGTGGCGAGCTTCCGCGACTCGGTGACGCACTGGCTGGACGAGGTGCTGCCCGCCGATCTCTATGCCCGGACGGCCACGTCCACCGCGCAGGCCGACAGCGCCTACCTCGACCCGGCATTCGTGCAGGCCGCGGCGGCGCTGCCCGGCGTGGTGCGGGTGCAGGCGCAGCGGGTGGTGGCCGTCTCGCTCGATCCGGCGCGGGCGGCGGTGACGCTGATCGCCCGCGAGGTCGGCGACGCAGCGCAGACCCTGCCGCTGGTCGGCACGCTGCAGCCGCCCTCACCTGCCGGACAGCTCGACGTGTACGCCAGTGAAGCCGTGCTCGCGCTCTATGGCGTACAGGCCGGACAGACGCTGCGCCTGCCGCTGCCGAACGGACGCACCGCCGATGCGCACGTCCGCGGTGTATGGCGCGACTACGCCCGCCAGCAAGGCTCGCTGGTCATCGACCGCCGCGACTGGCAACGGCTCACCGGTGACGACAAGGTGAACGATCTCGCGCTGTGGCTCGCACCGGGTGCAGCGGTGTCGGCGGTGCAAGCCGGGCTGCGGGCGCTGGCGGCCTATCCGGCGCTGCTGGAGATCGCCACACCGGCCGAGATCCGCGCCGTGTCGCTGGCGATCTTCGACCGCAGCTTTGCTGTCACCTACTGGCTGCAGGCGGTGGCCATCGCCATCGGGCTGTTCGGCATCGCGGCGAGCTTCTCGGCGCAGGTGCTGGCGCGGCGGCGCGAGTTCGGTGCGCTGCAGCACCTCGGCACCACGCGGGCGCAGGTGCTCGCGCTCGTCTGCGCGGAGGGCACGCTGTGGACGGCCGTCGGCGCCCTGCTCGGGCTGGGGCTC
The DNA here is from genome assembly GCA_041165285.1 of Pseudomonadota bacterium. Taxonomy (GTDB): domain Bacteria; phylum Pseudomonadota; class Gammaproteobacteria; order Burkholderiales; family Burkholderiaceae_C; genus Sphaerotilus. The sequence continues at coordinate 6,901 of JBEANV010000368.1, forward strand.
GGCCTGGCGGTGAGCGTGGTGCTGGTCAAGGTGGTCAATCCGCAAAGTTTCCACTGGACGATGGAGCTGGCGCTGCCGTGGTGGCGGCTGGGTGCGCTGGTGCTGGCGGTGCTGGTGGCGGGCGCGGTGACCGCGTGGATTTCCGGGCACGCGGCGGCATCGCATGACATGGCCTTGGCCGTGAAGGAGGATTGGTGATGGCACCGATGCGTCGGCGGCACCTGATGCAGTGGATGGCCGGCTCGCTGCTGCCGCCGCTGTCGGCCATGGTGCAGGCACAGGGCGTGCGCCACCGCCCGCTGGTCTTCCCCGCCGATTTCGGCAGCCACCCCGACACGCAGACCGAATGGTGGTACGCCACCGGCTGGCTCGCCCCGGCCGTGTCCACCACCGCCGGGCACCAGGTCGATCCGACCCACGGTTTCCAGCTCACCTTCTTCCGCTCGCGCACCGAGGTCGCTGCCGATCACCCGAGCGCGTTCGCGGCGAAGCAGCTCGTCTTCGCGCACGCCGCGGTGGCGGACCTGCCCGAGCGTCGCCAGCGGCACGACCAGCGCATCGCCCGCACCGGCTTCGGGCGAGCGGGCAGCGCGGTCGGCGACACGCAGGTGAACCTGGGCGACTGGCGCCTGCGTCGCAGCGGTGACACCACGGCCAGCCGCTACGACGCGACGATCACCAGCCCGGCCCTCGGCGGCACGCTTGCGCTGTCGATGCAGACGACGCAGCCACTGCTGCTGCAAGGGGACGCCGGCTACTCCCGCAAAGGCCCCCGCCCGGCGCAGGCCAGCCACTACTACAGCCAGCCGCAACTCGCCGTCACCGCCACGCTCACGCCGAACGGCCAGCCCGCACGCACCCTGCACGGCACCGCCTGGCTCGACCACGAATGGAGCGACTCCGTGCTCGACCGCGACGCGGTGGGCTGGGACTGGATCGGCATCAACCTCGCCAATGGCAGCGCGCTGACCGCCTTCCGGCTGCGGCGGGCGGATGGTTCGGCGCTGTGGGCGGGTGGATCGTGGCGGACGGCGGGAGGTGCGACGCGTGCATTTGGCCCGGACGAGGTGCAGTTCACGGCGCAGCGGGTGTGGGCGAGTCCAGCCACGGGCGGGCGCTACCCCGTGCAGTGGCGGGTCGAGACGCCGGCCGGACACTGGATGGTGCGCGCGCTGCTCGATGCACAGGAACTCGACAGCCGCGGCAGCACGGGGACGGTGTACTGGGAGGGGTTGAGCGAGTTGCTGGACGGGCAAGGCGCGCGGGTCGGGCTGGGGTATCTGGAAATGACGGGGTATGTCGGTCGGTTGCAGCTATGAGGGCTGCGCCTACACTCGCTCCCCATGCCTGCCCCCACCACCGAACGCCCCCGCGCCGCGACCCCGCGCTCCCTTTCCGGTCTGCAGCCCTTCCTCTGGCCCTACCGGCTGCGGATCGCGCTGGCGGGCCTGTTTCTCGTGCTGGCCGCGGTGAGCACGCTGGTGCTGCCGATGGCGTTGCGCTCACTGATCGACCAGGGCCTCGTCGCCAGCGATCCCGGCGAGCGGGTGATGGCGCTGCGGGAGCACTTCCTCGCGCTGTTTGCGGTCGGTGCCGCCCTGGGTGTTTTTTCGGCTTCGCGCTTCTACATGGTGAGCTGGCTCGGCGAGCGCGTCACCGCCGACCTGCGCAATGCGGTCTATGCCCACGTCGTGCGCCAGAGCCCCGAATTCTTCGAGACGACGCAGACCGGCGAGGTGCTGTCGCGGCTGACCACCGACACGACGCTGGTGCAGAGCGTCGTCGGCTCCAGCCTGTCGATGGGGCTGCGCAACACGGTGATGGGGCTGGGCGCGATGGTGATGCTGGTCGTCACCAACCCCTACGTGATGGCGCAGGTGCTGGGCATCCTGGTGCTGGTCGTGCTGCCGTCGCTGTATTTCGGTCGCCGCGTGCGCAAGCTCAGCCGCGCCAGCCAGGACCGCGTGGCCGACACCAGCGCCATCGCGGCCGAGGTGCTCAACGCCATCCCGGTGGTGCAGAGCTACACGCAGGAAGGCCGCGAAGCCACGCGCTTTGACGCGGCCACCGAGGACGCCTTCGAGACTGCGCGCAAGCGCACCCGCGTGCGGGCCTACCTCGTCGCGTTCATCATCACCGCCACCTTCGGCGCGCTGCTGTGGGGCCTGTACCAAGGCACCGAAGCGGTGATGGAAGGCCGCATCAGCGCCGGCCACCTCGGACAGACCGTCGTCTACGTGATCATCCTGGTGAGCAGCGTGGCGGTGCTGTCGGAGGTGTACGGCGACCTGCTGCGCGCCGCTGGTGCCACCGAACGGCTGATGGAACTGCTGGCGACCCGCTCGCCGGTGGTGGATCCCGCGCAGCCATTGGCCCTGCCCATGGCACAAGGTGGCTCGGCGGTGCAGTTCTCGGCGGTGAATTTCCACTACCCGTCGCGCCCGTCGCAACCCGCGTTGCAGAACTTCAACCTGACGCTGCGCCCCGGCGAGACGGTGGCGCTGGTCGGCCCGAGCGGTGCAGGCAAGAGCACGGTGCTGCAACTGCTGCTGCGCTTCTATGACGCACAGTCCGGCAGCATCACGCTGGACGGCGTGGACGTGACCCAACTGTCACTGGCCGACCTGCGCGGGCGCGTGGGCATCGTGCCGCAGGACAGCACGATCTTCTCCGCCAACGCCACCGAGAACATCCGATACGGCTGCCCCGAAGCGAGCGACGCCGAGGTCATCGCCGCCGCCAGGGCCGCGCACGCACACGAATTCCTGACCGCCCTGCCCGAGGGCTACCAGACCTTCCTCGGCGAGCGCGGCGTGCGCCTGTCGGGCGGTCAGCGCCAACGCATCAGCATAGCGCGCGCCATGCTCAAGAATCCGCCCCTGCTGCTGCTGGATGAGGCCACCAGCGCGCTCGACGCCGAGAGCGAGCGGCTGGTGCAGGCCGCGCTGGAAGCGGCGATGAAAAACCGCACCACTCTGGTGATTGCCCACCGGCTGGCCACCGTCCAGCAGGCTGACCGCATCGTCGTCCTCGATCACGGCAGGATTGCCGAGGAAGGCACCCATTCCGAACTCGTTCAGCGCGGCGGTTTATATGCGAAGCTAGCCGCAATGCAATTCAACCTGACGACATGATGGTCACCACCTCGGTCCGCGGCTCGATCGACAGTCGCAAGGAACCCCGCTTCAGTGTCACTTGGCGCGGGCGATTGACGTTGCCGGACGGACAGGTTCAGGAGGTGCGCGTGCGCGACATTTCCGAGAAGGGAGTCGGTCTGCTGTCCGACGATCCATTGCCGGGCAATACGGTGATGCTGCTGGTGCTGGGCGTGCCGGATCTGAAGGACTTGTCGCGCATCATGGCCGTGCCGGTTCACATCAACACGGCGTATGTGGTGATGCAGAGCCACGATTTTCGTGTGGGGGCTACCTGGATCGACCTCAGCGATTCGGTGCGTGAGCTGCTGCAGGGCTGGACCCGCAAGCTCAGCTACAGGCTGTGAATGATGGCCCGCTCCCTATAATTGCGGTTTGCCCGCCCGCCGCCCATGGATGCCCTCCCTGCTGACGCCCTGACCCCGCCACCCGTGCGCCCGGTCCGCTCGCAATACGAAGACCTGATGCGCCATGTCCACCAGCACGGTGTCCTCAAGAACGACCGCACCGGCACTGGCACCCGCAGCGTCTTCGGTCACCAGATGCGCTTCGACCTGCGCGAAGGCTTTCCGCTCGTCACCACCAAGAAAGTCCATCTGCGCTCGATCATCCTGGAGCTGCTGTGGTTCCTGCGCGGTGAATCCAACGTGCAGTGGCTGCAGGACCGCGGCGTGACGATCTGGGACGAATGGGCGCGCGATGACGGCGACCTCGGCCCGGTCTACGGCGTGCAGTGGCGCTCCTGGCCGACCCCTGGCGGCGGCCACATCGACCAGATCGCCGAGGTCGTGCAGCAACTCAAGACCAACCCGGACTCGCGCCGCATCCTCGTCAGCGCCTGGAACGTGGCTGATCTGGGCCGCATGGCGCTGATGCCCTGCCACGCGCTGTTCCAGTTCTACGTGGCCGACGGGCGCCTGAGCTGCCAGCTCTACCAGCGCAGCGCGGACATTTTCCTGGGCGTGCCGTTCAACATCGCCAGCTATGCGCTGCTGACGCACATGCTGGCGCAGCAGTGCGACCTGGAAGTGGGTGACTTCGTCTGGACGGGCGGCGACTGCCACCTCTACAGCAACCACACCGAGCAGGTGGACACCCAGCTGGCCCGAACGCCGTACCCCTACCCCACGCTGCGGCTCGCACGGCGGCCGGATTCGATCTTCGACTACCAGCTTGACGATTTCGAGGTGCTGGGCTACCTGCACCACCCGGCCATCAAGGCGCCGGTGGCGGTCTGATGGCGCAGCTCTGCCTGATCGCGGCGGTAGCACGCAACGGCGTGATCGGCCGGGACAACGGCCTGGTCTGGCACGACCCGGTCGATGCCAAGCACTTCCGCACCACCACGATGGGCTGCCCCGTCATCATGGGACGCAAGACCTGGGATTCGCTGCCGGCAAAGTTCCGGCCGCTGCCAGGCCGGCGCAATCTGGTCGTGACACGCCAGCCGCAATGGGCAGGCAGCGAAGCAGCCCGAGGCGCAGAAGTGGTGTTCAGCCTGGAAGCAGCCCTGGCTGCGGTCGCCAGCACCGACACACCGCGGGCATTCGTGATGGGCGGCGGCGAGCTGTACGCGCTGGCCTTGCCCTACGCCGACGTACTGGAGCTGACCGAGATCGATGCCGACGTCGCCGGCGATGTCCGATTCCCGGACTGGCCGCGCGCGGCATTCGAGGAAGTTGCCCGGAGCAAGCACCCGGGCTTTGCCTTCGTGACCTACCGCCGGCGCTGACCGGCGCTCCAGCTGCTGCCGTCGCTCAACCGAACGGCCGCACGCCGATCAGCGGCCCGTGCAGCCACAGCGCGAAGATGATCCAGGCGAATATGCCGACAAACGCCGTGATCACGTCCCGCCCGGAATGGAGCGGCAGCGGCAGGTCGCCCGCAGCCCGGTCCCGCTGACGCGCTGCACGGAACGCCAGCACGGACCAGAGCAGAAAGCTGCCGAACAGCACGACATCGGCCAGACGCCCGTTCGCCAGCAGGTGCGCCAGCGCCCAGACCTTGACCCCCAGCACCATCGGATGGCGCACCTTGGCCTTCAGGCGCGAACCGGGCACGTAAGCGGCCGTGAGCAGCACGAAGGACAGCAGCATGAGCAACGCGGCGACATGGCGCGTCGCGATCGGGGGCATCCACAGATCGACCGGCGCCGCCCGCGCTGCGCCGTAGCCGGCGATCACCAGTCCAAGCCCGGCCACCGACACCACCGTGTAGACCGCTCGCCAGCGCGCTGCACCCCACCGGCGAATCTGCGCCGAGCGCCAGTCGCCGGCAAAGATCCGCACCGAGTGGACCCCGAGGAACAGCATCAAACCCAGTATCAAGATGGTCACGGCGGCATTCCTTTGGTGGTGAACAACAGCGCGCAAGTATCGCCCAGCCTCGATTCGATGCCGATGCACGCCCGACCTGCGGCATCATCACGCCATGAAACTCGCCACCTGGAATGTCAACTCCCTTGCCGTGCGGCTGCCACAGGTACAGGACTGGCTCGCGCTGGAGCAGCCCGACGTGCTCGTCCTGCAGGAAACCAAGCTGACCGACGACAAGTTCCCGGCCGATGCCCTCGCCGAGGCCGGCTACCGCAGTGCCTGGTTCGGGCAGAAGACCTACAACGGCGTGGCGCTGCTGTCACGCCAGGCCTTGGCGGTCACCGAGGTGGTCCACAACATCCCCGGCTTCGATGACCCGCAGGCACGGGTGATCGCGGCCACGGTCGAGGGAGTGCGGATCATCGGGGCGTATTTCCCGAACGGGCAGGCGCCAGACAGCGACAAGTTTGTCTACAAGATGGCGTGGCTGGAGGCGCTGGAGCGCTGGATCGGCGCCGAGTTGCAGGCCCACCCGGCGCTGGCCTTGCTCGGCGACTACAATATTGCCCCCGAAGACCGCGACGTGCATGACCCTGTGGCGTGGGCCGGGCAAATCCACTGCACGCCCCAGGAGCGCGGCCACTTCCAGGCACTGCTGGACCTCGGCCTGCGGGACGCCTTCCGGCTGTTCGAGCAAGCGCCCAAGAGCTGGAGCTGGTGGGACTACCGCAATCTCGCCTTCCGCAAGAACCAGGGACTGCGCATCGACCACATCCTGGTCAGCGCGCCACTGGCTGCGCGCACCACCGGCTGTCGCATCGACAAAGTCCCCCGCAAGAACGAGCGGCCCAGCGACCACGCGCCGGTGGTGGTCGATTTGGCTGGGACCGCGGCGTGATCAGGCGCCCTTGTGCATCCGGCGGCGGCTCATCAGGCCCAGCGCACCGAGGCCGGCCAGCATCATGGCGTAGCCTTCGGGCTCCGGCACCGCTGTCACGGCCAGCACAGAGACGTTGTCGAGGCCCAGCGTGGCGTAGAACTGCGGCGGCGTGACCATGCCGCCGAAGTAGATCTTGTAGGAATCACCACCCACCAGCGAAACCGGGCCACCCGTCGCCGAGGTCCAGCCAGCCGACGGCGTCAGGTAGGTCGGCGCCACCACGGCAGACAACCAGCTGCTGTCGGTCAGGCCCCACAAGCCGCTGCCCTGAAAATCGAAACCAATGTTGTACAGCCCCGAGTTGGTCACGCTGAACGAGGTGTACAGGAGATCGCCCGACGCGATCTGGGCGGATTGATTGCCAGCGCTGTCCACCAGCTTGGTCACGCCGGTGCCTCCGCCGTAATAACCCCAGTTCAGATCCGAAAAGGACAGCGACGTCACCGTCGCGAACGAACCGGTCGCGATATCGGGATTGTCGAACGTGCCATTGGTGACGAGATTGGCATTGGCACCTGTGGTCGCCAGTAGAAGGCCCGCAGCGATCGCGGTAAAAGTCTTGCGCATTTGAATGCTCCCGGTATGAGATGAAAGTCGAAAATTGGCCCTGCTCAGATTACCCTTGGCCCTTCGACTCTGGTATGCCCAAATGACACAAACCCCTTGAACACGGGTGATTTTTTCAGAAACGACTCTGAATACCCGCCATATTCCACGAACCTCCACGAACCACGGTGCGCCGCACCAAACTCCACCCCTGGTTTCGGGGGTTAAATGAATTTCCAAAGAAAAAAGCACCGGAAACCGGTGCTTTTTACTCTGCGACTCCACCGGCTTCTTGTATGGCCGGCAGGGCCGCAGGGGGTATTCGATGTTCAGCGAGCGCGGCGACGGCGAGCCATCAGGCCCAGGGCACCCAGGCCGGCGAGCATCATCGCGTAGGACTCAGGCTCCGGAACGGCCGACACCGAAATGGCATCCACCGAAAAGCCCGAGCCGAAACCGGACATGTACAGGTGGTAGGAGTTGCTGCCGCTGATCGCACCGGTGTTGAACGCGTACTGCACCTGGTGCCAGCCAGCGCCATAGTTGAACGGGTTGACGCTGGAGACGGCAACCGGCGAGGTGAACAGGCTGGCAGCCACATCGTCCGAGTCGAACAGACGCGAACGGCCTTCACCGCTGGCCCAGAAGCTCACGGTGTAGGTGCCGGCGGTGTCCACCGAGAAGCTCTGGACCAGGCGGTCGCCATCACCCAGAAGGGCAAAACGCTGACCGGCGTAGGCGCCAGCGGGGCCTTGCGCGGTGGTCATCGTGCCTTCCGACGACCAGGCGCCAGCCGAGCCAATCTGCGCACCGGCGGCGTAGGACTCGAACGAGACGTCGTCGAGACCGACGACTGCGGCTTGGGCGGTACTGCCAACGGTCAGGGCCAGCGCAATGGCGAGAGAAATTTTCGAGGCTTGCATGTTTTCCCCAATGGTATGAAGTGTGTGTGCCAGGGAGCCCCACCTTCGGGCGTTCCGGGACAGAAAGGTTACCCTGCATCCATTCATTTTTTTCATTACCACGCCCATGAACCCCTTGAACGAGGGATCAAGCCGCATGCAACATCTCTTATTGAAGCGATCCCGTCACGGACTTGTGCTAGCCGCAGCGCTGGTGCTCTTGCTGGCCGGATGCGCCGGTACCCCGGACAAGCGCCCCGGCCGCACCAGCCATGCCGAACTTCTGCAGGTGCCCGATGCCCAGCCCCGCGTCGAGCCATTGCGCAATGGCGGCCCGAACAAGCCCTACGCCGTGCTCGGGCGCAGCTACACACCGATCACCACCGACGCCGAGGTCCGCGAATCGGGGCTGGCCTCGTGGTACGGCGGCAAGTTCCACGGCCTGCCGACCGCCAGCGGCGAGCGCTACGACATGTACGCCATGACGGCCGCCCACCCGACCATGCCCATTCCGAGCTATGCGCGGGTGCGCAACCCGGCCAATGGCCGCGAGGTGATCGTGCGGGTCAATGACCGGGGGCCATTCTCGCCGGGCCGCATCATCGACCTGTCACTGGCCGCCGCAGTGCGCCTGGGCGTGTCGCACGCGGTGTCACCGGTCGAGGTGGAGCGCCTGACCCACGACGCCATCCGCAGCGGCGACTGGCAACGCTGAACGCAACGCGCGGCGTCAGCCCACCACGATCGGCTCAGGCTCCAGCCGGATGCCGAAACGGCCGTACACGCTCTCCTGGATCGCCCGGGCCAGCGTGATCACCTCGGCGCCGCGGGCCTCGCCACGGTTGACGAGCACGAGCGCCTGCTTCTCGTAGACCGCCGCGCCGCCCACCGACTTGCCCTTCCAGCCGCAGGCGTCGATCAGCCAGCCGGCCGCGAGCTTGAAGCTGCCGTCGTCCATTGGGTAGTGAACGACATGCGGGTCGCGGGCGATGATGTCGCGGCACTGCTCGGGCGTGACCACCGGGTTCTTGAAGAAGCTGCCCGCGTTGCCGATCACCGCCGGATCGGGCAGCTTGGCACGGCGGATGGCACAGACCCAGTCGAAAATCTGGCGCGCGTCCGGCTGCACGGTGCCGGTTTCTTCCATCTTGCGCTGCAGGTCGAGGTAACCCAGCACCGGCTGCCACGGCCGCGGCAGCCGCAGGCGCACCCGGGTGATGACACTCTTGCCCGCCAGTTCATGCTTGAACACGCTGTCGCGGTAGCCGAAGCGGCACAGGCGCCGGTCCAGCGTGAAGCCGCGGCCGGTCACCAGGTCGATCCCGTCGAGCGATTCGAGTCGATCGGCCAGTTCCAGCCCGTAGGCACCGATGTTCTGCACCGGTGCGGCGCCCACCGTGCCGGGGATCAGCGCCAGATTCTCCAGACCGCCCAAGCCCTGCTCGATCGTCCAGGCCACCAGCCGGTGCCAGGACTCGCCGGCGCCCGCTTCCACGGTGACCGCATCCGCCCGCTCCTCGACGACGCGCAGGCCCATGATCTCGATCTTGAGCACACACGCCGTCACGTCCCGGGCCAGCACGATGTTGCTGCCGCCCCCGAGAATGAACTTGGGCGCACGGCCGAATTCGGGGTGGTCGACGACGCGGCGCACGTCGGCTTCCTCCTCGATGTGGACCAGGGTCTGGGCGGTGGCG
>JBEANV010000369.1:0-3311 GCA_041165285.1 Pseudomonadota bacterium
CCTGTTCATGGGGCTGTTCGTCGTCAACCACGCGCTGGCACTCACCGGCCTGACGCAGCAGCTCGTCGCCTGGCTCACCACGCAGGGCATCGACCTCGCGCAGCCGGCGACGCTGTTCTTCGCGACGCTGGGCCTGAGCAACCTGGTGTCGAACGTGCCGGCGGTGATGGTGCTGATGCCGCTGGCGAAGGGGGACCATGTCGGGCTGACGCTGGCGCTGGTCAGCACGCTGGCGGGGAACCTGCTGATCGTCGGGTCGATCGCGAACATCATCGTGGTGGACGCGGCCAAACGCTGTGGCGTCGTGATCGACTGGCGGCGACATGCGTACACGGGGGTGCCGGTGGCGGTGGTGACGCTGGGGATCGCGGCGGGGTGGCTGGCGGTGCGGTGAGCCGGTCCCTGCAGGGCAGAATCGTGCCCCATGCTGTCCTCCTTGCGCTCCACCGCCGTCCCTGTCCCTCCACTGGTGCCCACGTCCTTGGCCCTGCAACTGGACCGACCGGATCTTGATGCCTACCTCCGCTCCAGTGGCAACCGGCGGGTGAGTTGGCTGCGCACCTTGGTGGCCGTCGCCGCGCAGGATGGTCATGTGAACCCGGTGGAGCACGACGCGCTGGTGCTGTGCGTCGGTGGTGCGCAGGCGTCGGCGGTCGATCTGCATGCCCTGCTGACCGAGATCGCGGCACCTCGGCTGCTGCCCGAAGCACTGGACAGCTTGAACGCGGCCTGGCAGTCGGCGCCCGAGCGCGAGCGACGCAGTGTCTTCGACGAGGCGGCCCCGATGCTGCACCTGCAAGGGGAGGAAGCCCGGTCATTGGCACAGCGGCTTGCGCAGGCGCTGGGGCTGCTGCTGCCTGCCCCTGTGCTGCAGGCATTCGAGGCGGGTCCCGAGGCCACGCTGTGGAGCACCGTGACGGGGCATTCGATGCGCCGCCTGAAGGGACGCCAGCCCTTGTCGGTGGCGCGCGATTGCGTGCGGCTGACGGGCGACGCCGCGACGACGCAGGCGCTGGTGGCGTATCTCGATGGTCGTGGCGAGCTGGCCGCGCTGCAGGCGAGTGCTGATCAGGCCGTGCGGCGTCTGGGGGTCGCCCTCGACGCTCTGGAGCTGCAACCTGTGAAGGGCACGGACCCACACGCTGCGTCCACCATCGAAGCGAGCCGCTACCGCGAGCAGGTGGAGCGCCTGTACACCCAGATCGGCCAGCGGCTGGCGATGGTGCAGGGCCGCATCACGCACGAGCGGCGGCAGTTCGACGAGGACATCGAGGAGTGCATCCACGACGCCGGCAACGCCGTCGAGCTTGACATGCGCGACCGGCTGCGCTCGGACGACTGGACGGCCAAACGGGTCTGGCAGAACCTGGGCCGCACCACGCTGGCCAAGGAGCTGGAGCGCCGCGTCGATCGCTTCGCCCGGCGCCACGAGGAGCAGCTCCGGCTCATGAAGGAGGATCTGCGGCTGTTCCAGCAGGACTTCGCGCTGGTGCGGGCTTCCGTGGTGGAGCGGCGGCACCACACCGCCTACCGGGCACTCATGCCCGAGCTGCGCCGCACGACGCGGGTCATGAACGCCGTCGAAGGGGCTGCTGACACGGCCGTGACCGTCGGCGTGGTGGCGGGGCTGGGATCGGGGGCGGCCTTGTGGGCACTGGGGGCGGTGGTGCTGCCGGTGGTGGTGCCCGTGGCGACGGTGGCGGCGGGCACCTTGCTGGTGGCCGGCGTCATCAAGAAGATGATGGACGGCGAAGCCCGCAAGGACGGCGAGCAAGCCCACAAGCGCGAAGCCTTCGAGGCCACCCTGCGCGAGTCGCTCCTCCAGGTGCGGGTCAGCTACTTCGCGCAACTCGACACCGTGGGCCGGGAGTTCCGCGACACGGCCGACGCGCTGGTCACGCCACTGTTGCTGGAGGCTGAAGCGATGGCGCGACAGGCGGCATTGCAGGAGCGGGTGGGGCGGCAGGTGCTGGCCCATGCGCGACAAGAGGTGCTGCGGCTGGGCAAGCAGAACTGACAGGGGGCCTTCCACGGAGCCTGCTGCATGTCGAACGCCGAAGAGACTCAAGCCCTGCTGTTCGACAAGAACCCGCGCTACTTCCTGCCCGGCGCCTACGTCGAGTTCATCCGGTTTCCGGGCACGACGATGACCGAGCGGCCTACCCGGAGGTAACCCTGTGCTGGCCGAGGCGCTCAAGGTCATGGATGACGTCAACAAGTTCGGCTACGGGCTGCAGCGGGCCGAGCAGTTGATTCAGGACGGTGGACACCCGCTGCTGGAATTCGAGATCGACGACCGGGTGTTCGCCGTGACAGTGAGGGCGCACCAGCCATGAAGTCCATCGCCTTCTTCAACCACAGCAGGGCGACATCCTGGCGCCGGTGGTCGAACGATTGCAGCCCATGCTGGCGTGACCATGCTCTGAACGCCGCTACACCGCCAAGGCATCACCGCCCCAACTCCATCACCAACCGCACCCCCACCAGCGGATACCGCGTCTCCGGCGAGTTCCAGTTCCGAAACCCGCAGCGTGCATACAGCGGCCATGTGTGCCACGACCCCCCTCGGCGCACGCGCACGTCGCCCGTCGCCGGCCCCTGCGGGTCATCGACCGGCGACTGGGCGTAGTAGTCGTCGGCGTGCCAGTCGGCGGTCCATTCCCAGGCATTGCCGTGCAGGTCGTGCAGGCCGAAGGCGTTGGGCGGATAGCTGCCGACCGGTGCGGTGAAGGTGTGGCCGTCGTTGCCATCGACGGCGTAGCGTTGCCACTGCGGCCAGAGTTTTGCAGCGCTGGCGTCGAAGACGTTTGCGCGGCCGAGCAGCCCCTGCAGGTCATTGCCGTGGTTGAAATGCGTGGAGGCCGTGGAGGGGGTCGCGGTGCCGGCCCGGCAGGCGTATTCCCATTCCGCTTCGGTCGGCAGCCGGTAGGTGCGGCCTTCCTCCCTGGACAGCCAGCGCGCCAGCGCCACCGCATCGTGCCAGGTGATGTTGACCACGGGGTGGCGGTCGCCTTGCGGGAAGCCGGTGTTCGCCCAGGAGTAACGCGGCTGGCGGCCTTCGAAGGCGTCCTGGCGCGGCGAGGTTCGCGGGTCGTAGGCGGGGTTGTAGCCATAGCCGCCCGTGCCATCGGCGATCGACTCCGGCACATGGCCCGAGCGGGCGAGGAAGGTGCGGAACTGCCCGACCGTGACCTCATGGCGGCCCATCATGAACGCGCGGGTGATGCGCACGCGGTGGCGCGGGGTCTCGTCGTCGAACTGCATGAGCCGCTGTGGCTCGTGGCCGGGGAAGTCGTGGGCCAGGGCCTGCG
>JBEANV010000370.1:0-5194 GCA_041165285.1 Pseudomonadota bacterium
TACCGTCCAGCAGGTTCCACCATGATCGTCTGCCTCTGCAACCGTGTCAGTGACCGCGATATCCGCCATGCCGTCGAGGTGCGCGGCGTGCGCGACTTCGAGGTGCTCAAGGATGTGACCCGCACGGCGTCGTGCTGCGGGTGCTGCCAGGACTGCGCCCGCGAGGTGTTCGATGCGGCGTGCCAGCGCCTGGGCCAGCCGGCCGTCCCCCACTGAGTGATCCACGACCATGTCCATGCCCACGTCCATGCACAAGCGCCATTTCCTGCAACTCGGCTCGCTCGCCCTGCTCGCCCCGGCGGCCACCCTGGTGCGGGCGCAGACCGGCGCGGCCGTCGAGTCCGCCGCCGTGGTGCAGCACTACGCCGCGCTGGTCCACGCCACCTACAGCGACACGCTGGCCGCCGCGCAGGCACTGCAGGCCGCCATCGCCACCTTCACCGCCGCCCCCTCCGCCGACGGACTGAACGCCGCCCGCAAGGCGTGGCTGGCCGCCCGCGAGTTCTACGACCGGACGGACGCCTTCCGCTTCTACGGCGGCCCGATCGACGATGACAAGGGCCCGGAAGGCCGGATCAATGCGTGGCCGATCGACGAGTCCTACATCGACGCGGTGCAGGGCAAGCCCAAGGCCGGGCTGGTCAACAACCCGAAGTTCCAGATCACCAAGGCGAACCTGTCCAAGTTCAACGAGCGGGGCGGCGAGGAAAACATCTGCGCCGGCTGGCACGCGATCGAGTTCATGCTGTGGGGCCAGGACCGCAGCGAAACCGGCCCCGGCGACCGCCCCTTCGAGGACTACGCCGACGGCAAGGCCCCGAACGCCGACCGCCGCCGCCAGTACCTGACCGTCGTCACCGCGCTGCTGCTCGACGACCTGGGCGGGCTGGTGCGGGCCTGGGCACCGAGTGAGCGCAACTACCGCGGCCGCTTCGAGAAGGGCGGCCAGGAGTCGGTGCGCAAGATGATCGTCGGGCTGGGTTCGCTGTCGCGGGGCGAGCTGGCCGGCGAGCGCATGGAGGTGGCGCTGAACTCGCAGGACCAGGAGGACGAGCACTCCTGCTTCTCGGACAACACCCACCGCGACATCGTGAACAACGCGCAGGGCATCCTGAACGTCTGGCTCGGCCAGTACAAGCGCCGGGATGGCTCGACGCTCGTCGGACCCGGCCTGCGCAACCTCGTGGCCGCGAAACAGCCCGAACTGGCCGAGCGCACCACCGCGCAGATCACCGCCTCGGTGGCCGCCGCCGAGGCGATCCAGGCGCCGTTCGACCGCGAGATCGTCGGCGCCAAGGACGCGCCAGGCCGGCTGCGCATCCAGAAGACCATCGACAGCCTCGTGGCGCAGTCGAAGCTGCTGGTCGATGCGGCGTCGGCGATCGGCATCACCAAGCTGACGCTGGCCAAGTCCAAAGGCAAGTCGTGACGGTTCGCGCAGCGGCGGTGGCGGCAGGGGTGGCGCTGGCCGTCACCGGGGTCTCGCTGAACCTGGCGGCAGCGCCCGAGGACGACCCGCTCGGCGAGAAGACCGGCGGCGCCACCACGGTCTGGTCCAGCGGCAAGAACGCCTTCTCGTTCCCGCTGGCCAACCTGGAGGACGCGGAGCGCACGCGCTTCGTGATCGGCAACTCCTTCTTCAAGCGCAACTGGGTCGAAGCGCCCGCCTCGACCACCGCCCGCGACGGCCTCGGCCCGCATTTCATCGCCCGTTCCTGCGGCGGCTGCCACGGCATGGATGGCCGCGGCGCCCCGCCCGACCTGCGCCGCACGCTGCGTGACGGTGCAGGGGCGCACGAGCCGCCGGTGGCGCTGCTGGTCCGGCTGTCGGTGCCGGGCACGGGCGAACACGGCGGCGTGGTGCCCGATCCGGTCTATGGCGACCAGTTCGACAATGCCGCCATCCAGGGCGTGCAGCCCGAGGGCCGCGTCGCCATCCGCACCCGCCCGGTCCACGGCCGCTACGCCGATGGCACGCGCTACACGCTGCAGCAGCCGCACTACACGCTGACCGACCTCGCCTACGGGCCGCTCGCGGTGGACGTGCGCCTGAGTCCGCGGCTCGCGCCGCAACTGGCCGGCGTCGGGCTGCTGGAGGCGATTCCCGAAGTCGAGATCCTGCGCAATGCCGCCGAGCAGGCCGCCAGCGCAGGGCCGGTCAAAGGCCAGCCCAACCGGGTCTGGGACACCTTCGCTGGCGAAATGCGGCTCGGCCGATTCGGCTGGAAAGCCAACGTCGCCACGCTCGCGCACCAGACCGCCGGCGCCTTCAACGGCGACATCGGCATCACGTCGAGCCGCTTTCCCGCCGAGGCTTGCACGCCGACCCAGAAGGACTGCCTGGCCGCACCCCACGGCGGCGGCGCCAGCGGCGGCCCCGAGATCGACGACGAGACGCTGTCGCACGTCGTCTTCTACCAGGCCACGCTCGCTCCGGCCGCCCGACGCCGCGCCAGCAATCCGACGGTGCTGCAGGGTCAGCGCCTGTTCGCGCAGGCACAGTGCGCCGCCTGCCACCGCCCGAGCTACGTCACCGGCGAAGGCCCGTTCCCGGCACTGACCAGCTCGAAGGTGGCCGGCCAGCGCATCTGGCCCTACACCGACCTGCTGCTGCACGACATGGGCACCGACCTGGCCGACAACCGCACCGACTTCGCCGCCAGCGGCCGGCAGTGGAAGACGCCGCCGCTGTGGGGCCTGGGCCTGCTGCACGAGGTCAACGGCCACCAGCGCCTGCTGCACGACGGCCGCGCCGATGGCGTGCTCGAAGCCATCCTGTGGCACGGCGGCGAGGCCGAGCCGTCGAAGCGGCAGGTGCTGAAGATGACCCCCGCCGAGCGTGCTGCGCTGGTGGCTTTTGTGGATTCACTGTGAACCTCTCCCGCCATCCCCTGTTCCTGCTCCTGCCCGGCCTGGTGCTGCTGGCGGTTTCGCTGCGGTCGAATGCGGCACCGGTCGTGGCCGTGCCCTACTACCACACGGTCGATCTGCTGCAGATGCAGCGCCGCCACCTGCACCTGCCCGCCGCCCGCCAGTTCCGCGAACAGGCCGACGCGCTGCGCACCACGCTGGCGCAGGGCTGCACCGACCGCGCACGAGCCCCGGCCCGGCTCGCCTGGACCGGCACGATGGCGGCGTGGACCCGGCTGAGCGCGGTCTCGACCGGGCCACTGCTGCTGCGCCGCTCCACGCGGGCGATCGATTTCCAGCCGACCCGGCCGCGCCTGATCGAGCAGGCGATCGACACGCTGCGCACCAGCGGCACCACGCCGACACCGCCCGACGCCGCACAGCTCGAACGCATCGGCAGTCCTGCCAAGGGCCTGCCGGCGCTGGAGTGGCTGCTGTGGTCGCCGGCGGCACCCCGCGACGCGGTGGCGGTCTGCCCCTACGCGGTGGCGCTGGCCGACGATCTGGTGCGCGAAGCCACCGCCGTCGAAGCCGCGTGGCAGGCCGAAGAGACAGCAGATGAACCCGACGAGGCGCAGCAGACCGCCGCGTTCTCCGAGCTGGTCAACCAGTGGGTCGGCGCGGTCGAGGCGCTGCGCTGGGCCGACATCGAGCGCCCGCTGAGAGCCGGCCGCGACGACAAGCTCGGCTGGCCGCGCCAGACCAGCGGCCAGACCGCGCTGGCGTGGCGCAGCCGCTGGGAGGCGATCCGCACGCTGACGCGGACCCCTGACCTGGTGCCCCAGGAAGGTGCCGGGCTGGTGACGATGGCGCTGTACCTGCGTGGCCACGGCCACCTGCGGCTGGCGGACACGCTTGACGCCGCCACGCGCCAGGCCGACGCTGCGCTGAAGAACCTGCGCCCGCAAGACCCGCCGGCCCGCCTGCAAGCCGCCAGCCGCGCGCTGACCCGGCTCAGGACGCTGATCGAGACCGACGTGGCCGGCGCCGCGAAGGTCAGCATCGGCTTCTCGGATGCCGACGGCGACTGACCGGGGGCGGCGGCGCTGGCTGGGCGCGGCGCTGCTTGGCGCCCTGTCGCCGTGGCCGGTGCAGTCGGCCCGCGTCACCGAGCGCACACCGACTGCGCCGGCCACCCGCCACTGGGTCACCGCCTGGAACGCGGCGGATGGTCACCGCATCGGCCTGCTGCGCGGCGACGCATCGGGCACTTCGATCGCGGACCAGCTCGCCGTGCCGACCCGTGCGCACGGCTTGCAGATCCTGCCGGACGGCAGCGTGCTGGCAGTGGCGCGGCGGCCAGGCGACTGGCTGCTGCGCTGGCAGCCGCTGGCGCCGTCACCCTCGCGCCGCGCCGCCAGCATCCCCACCCCGGAAACGGTCTGGGCTGGCCCGCAGCGGCAATTCAACGGCCACGCACTGCTGCACCCGGACGGCCGTCACCTGCTCGTCACCGAAACCGACACCGCCGCTCCCGATGACCCCGACGGCCTGGGCCGCGGCCGGGTCACGGTGCGCCGGCTCGACCGCCTCGCCACGGTGGTCGCCGACTGGCCGACCGGCGGCCGTGACCCGCACCAGTTGCTCGCCAGCCCCGACGGGCGCTGGCTCTGGGTCGCCAATGGGGGCATCGCCAGCCGGCCCGAGACCGGCCGAACACGCCTGGAATCGGCGCCGATGGACGCCTCGGTCGTCGCGATCGACCTCGCCACGGGCGAACTGGCGCGACGCTGGACGCTCGACGACGACCGCCTGAGCCTGCGCCACCTGGCCTGGCACGCGCCGACCGCGACGCTCGGCATCGCCCTGCAGGCCGAGCACGCCGACCCCGTTCACCGCAATTCGGCCCCGGTGCTGGCGTTGCTGCAACCCCTCGACGCGCAGGCCCGGTTGCGCACCGTCGAATCACCGCAGCCGATGGCGGGCTACGGCGGCGATGTCTGCGCCACCACCGACGGCTTCGCGGTCAGCAGCCCGCGGGCCGGGCGCCTCGGCTGCTGGCAGGCCGGCGGTGACTGGGTGGGCGGCGTCGCGCTGGCAGAGGTCTGCGCGCTCGCGCCACAGGACGGGGGCGTCGTCGCGGCCGGCCAGCGGCAGGCCGTGGACTGGTCCGCCTTGTCAGGCTCGTCAGGCCATCCGCTGGCCCTGCCCGTCATGCCCGATAACCATTGGGTTTGCAGATGAGAATGATTATTGATACCCTTCGGCCACTCCTACCCCGCACTCCCCTGTACTCGACCATGACCCGCTCCAGCTCCTTCCCGTTCGCCCCCACCCTGACCGC
>JBEANV010000371.1:0-3349 GCA_041165285.1 Pseudomonadota bacterium
AGACGGCCGCGAACTGCCGCTGTTCAAGCTGGAAACCACCAGCGAAACGCACCCGTTCTACACGGGCACGCAGAAGAGCATCGACAGCCTGGGCGGCCGTGTCGAGAAGTTCCGCAACAAGTTCAAGGTCGGCATCAAGAAGTAATCCAGCCCCCTGGAACCACGCACACCGCGTGCGCAAGAAAAGGCAGCCCGGGCTGCCTTTTTTTATGCGCCCGCGCCGGATTCACCCTTCTCCTGGTCTGCCCCACCTGTGTCCGCGCACTCCCCGAATCCCGCCCTTGTGACGCAGCGTGCCGTGCAACGACTGCCCCGTCTTGCACTGCTGCTGCTGTGCGCGGCGTATGTCCTGCCGGGCGTGTTCGGGCGCGACCCCTGGAAAAATGCCGACATCACCGCCTACGGCTACATGACGAGCCTGCTGCGCGGCGAAGCGTCCTGGCTGCACCCGTCCATCGCGGGATGGGCCGGCACGGAGGGTGGCGTTCTGCCCTACTGGATTGGCGCGGCCTTCATGCAGGTATTGGCGCCCTGGATCGACCCCGCGCTGGCGGCACGCCTGCCTTTCGCACTGTTGCTGACCGGCACGCTGGCGCTTGTGTGGTACGCCACACTGCACCTCGCACGCACTGAGGCAGCCCAACCCCTGGCCTTCGCGTTTGGCGGCGAAGCCCATCCGGTGGACTACGCCCGCGCCGTCGCTGACGGCGCGTTGCTCGCACTGATGGCGAGCCTGGGACTGTTGCAACTTGGCCACGAGACGACGCCGGAGCTGGTTCAGCTCACCGGCACGGCCCTGCTGCTCTACGCACTCGCCGCGAGCCCGTATCGCCCCGTTGCCAGCCGCGTGGCGACTGTGGTGGCCCTGGCCACGCTGGCGGCCAGCGGCGCAGCCACCACTGGACTGCTGATGGGCCTGGCAGGCAGCGTGGTCTGCTGGCGCTCCAGCTACGCGGAGTCCCGCAGGCTGGTGCCATGGCTGCTCGGCGCCTGCGCCGTGGCCGCCGTCATCGGCACACTGCTTGACGCCTGGGTCTGGCGGGTCACGCCGATGGTGGAGGTGATGGCCTTGCCCCGGCTAATCACCTGGTTCACCTGGCCGGTGTGGCCGCTGGCGGCCTGGACACTGTGGCGCTGGCGCCGGCAGTTGCTCAAGCGCCACCTGGCAGTGCCACTGGTCATCGTGCTGGTGGCCCTGCTGGCCAGCGCCTCGATGGGCGCCTCGGACCGCGCGCTCATGCTGTCCCTGCCGGCACTGGCAGTGCTGGGGGCTTTTGCGCTGCCGACCTTGCAGCGCAGTGTCAGTGCCGCCATCGACTGGTTTTCAGTGTTTTTCTTCACCATCAGTGCGCTGGTCATCTGGGTGATCTATGCAGCCATGCACACCGGTGTGCCGACGCAGCCCGCGGCAAACGTCGCCCGACTGGCGCCAGGGTTCGTGCCGCAGTTCAGCTTGCCGGCGCTGGGCATCGCCAGCATCGGCACCATTGCGTGGCTGGCCCTCGTCCGCTGGCGCACCGGGCACCACCGCCACGCCCTCTGGAAAAGCCTGGTGCTGCCAGCGGGTGGCGTGGCCCTGAGCTGGCTGCTGCTGATGACGCTGTGGCTGCCGCTGCTGGACCACGCCCGCAGCTACCGTCCGCTGGTGCAGCGTCTGGCCCTGCACCTGCCGGACTCCGGCTGCGTGGCGACACAGAACGTCTCGCGCAGCCAGCTCGCTGCGCTGGAGGTCCACGGCGCCTGGCGTCTGTCACTCGATCCACGCGCCACCGATTGCCGCTGGCTGCTGATGGGGCACCGGGAGCGGATCAACACGCCCGCGTCGCTTCAGCAAACCCCCGAGCTGCCCGGCTGGACACTGGTCGCCCGAGAGCGGCGCCCCTCCGACCGCGACGAGGTCATGCTGGTCTACCGGCGCCCCTGATCGCCTCCCGCACACGCGAAGCTGGAAAGGTGATGCGGAACACCGAGCCCTTGCCGGCCTCGCTGTCCAGTTCCAGCTCTGCACCGTGGCGCTGGGCGACATGCTTGACGATGGACAGGCCAAGTCCGGTGCCCCCGGTTTCGCGTGAGCGGCTGCCGTCAACGCGGTAGAAGCGCTCGGTCAGGCGTGGCAGGTGTTCGCGCGCGATGCCGATGCCGCTGTCGCGGACCTCGAAGGTGCCGCCACCCGAAGGCCGCAGCGTCCAGCTCACCGCAACGCGCCCGCCTTCCGGTGTGTAGCGCACAGCATTGCTGGTCAGGTTGGTCAACGCCGACAACAGCTCCGTGCGGATGCCGGCGATGTCGGCGGCCTGCGCACGCAGCGTCGCTTCATCCGGGAACTGGATCAGGTGCCGGCCACGGGACAGCCCGCGCGTCTCCACCTCGACCTGCGCCAGCAGCTCCTGCGTCGATACCCATTGGTCCGCCGAAGGCTGCGGACTGCCCTCCAGCTGGGCCAGCGTCAGCAGGTCGGCCACGAGGGTCTGCATCCGGTGGGTCTGCAGGCCCATCAGACCCAGCAGGCGCTGCCGCTCCGCTTCGACCAGGGGCAGATTCGCCAGCGTCTCGACAAACCCGACCAGCACCGTGAGCGGAGTGCGGATCTCGTGGGACACATTGGCCACGAAGTCGCGGCGCATGGCCTCGGCCTGGAGCCGTTCGGTGACGTCCTGCGTCAACAGCAGGCGCTGGCCTGCCCCATAAGCGCGCACCAGCAGTGACAGCGAAAGGCGCGACTGGTAGTGCGGCAGGCTGATCGCTTCGCTGCTTTCACCCGCCTGCAGGCCAGTCACGAAGGCGGGGGAACGGACCAGATTGGTGATGCGCTGACCCAAGTCACGCTGCGGATCCAGCCCCAGATGCACCGCACCGATCTGGTTCAACCAGGTGATCTGCTCGTCCGCGTCCAGCAGGATCACGCCGTTGGGTGACGCCTCGATCGCCCGCAGAAACTCGCCCAGTCGCTGGCGCTCGGCCCGCAAGGCCAGCTCACGCTGGCGCAAGGCGCGCTCGGTGCGGTAGGCCATCTCGCCCCAGAGTTCGCCGTCGCGCGGCGCATCGCCTTCCAGATTGCCTCGCAGCCAGGCGATCAGGCGTCCGGCGCGGCGCGCATCCCGCCATCCAGCCAGCAACAGACCGACCACGGCACCGGCCCAGGTGCCAATCACAGGCGCATGCAGTCGCAACCCGATCAGGCCGCCCACCATCGCCATCAGACTCATGAGCAGCAGGGAGGCGAACAGACGCCGCAGGACTAGGCTCATGGGAGGGCCTTGTGCATCATCGAATCAGGAAAGTGAATACCGCCGCAGCGGCCGGACCACACCGTTCAGACGGCGGGAGCAGAGTGGGTGAGTCGGTAGCC
>JBEANV010000372.1:0-4530 GCA_041165285.1 Pseudomonadota bacterium
CACGTCGTCGCCGGTGACCATGCCAAGGTCGCCGTGACTGGCTTCGGCAGGGTGGACAAACAGGGCGGGCGTGCCGGTGGAGGCGAGGGTCGCGGCGATCTTGCGACCGACGTGGCCGCTCTTGCCCATGCCCATCACGACCACGCGACCCGTGCCGCGCAGGATGGTTTCCACCACCGCCGCGAAACCGGCGCCCTGCTGGTCCTGCAGCTGCAGCAGCGCCTCGGCCTCGATGCGCAGCGTCTGACAGGCCATGCGGATCGCCCGCTCGGCATCGAAGGGAGGTGCGGCAGGGGAAGGAGTCACTGAATCTCGGGCCGGGGCTGAATTAGGATAGGGCGATTCTAGGACGGTGCATGGCCAGCAATCTCGATCTCGCGCTTCTCTACCTGCTCGCTGCCGTGATCGGCGTCGTCGGCTGCCGGCTGCTGAAACTGCCCGCCATGCTGGGCTACCTGATCGTCGGCGTGCTCATCGGCCCCAACGCGCTGGCGCTGGCCCGGGACTCGGCGGGCATCCGCTATCTGGCGGAATTCGGCGTCGTCTTCCTGATGTTCGTGATCGGGCTGGAGTTCAATCTGCCCAAGCTGCGCAGCATGCAGCGGCTGGTGTTCGGCCTCGGCGCAGGGCAGGTGGTGCTGACCGTCGTGGGCGCGGCGCTGGGCAATGTGCTGCTGGCGCTGCTGTTCAAGCTGCTCGGCCAGCCGTGGCAATTGAGCTGGCAAGGGGCGGTGGCCCTGGGCGCGGCCATGGCGATGTCGAGCACGGCCATCGTCGTCAAGATGATGGCCGAGCGGCTCGAACTGGAGAGCGAACACGGCCGCAACGTCATGGGCGTGCTGCTGTTCCAGGATCTGGCCGTCGTGCCACTGCTGGTGCTGATTCCCTCGCTGGCAGACGGCGGTGATGACCTGTGGCGCATCCTCGGCGGTGCGCTGGTCAAGGCGGTCATGCTGCTGACCCTGTTGCTCTGGGGTGGCCAAAAGCTGATGCGCTGGTGGCTGACGCTGGTGGTGCGGCGCAAGAGCGAGGACTTGTTCATCCTCAACATCCTGCTGATCACGCTCGGCCTGTCCTGGCTGACCGAACACGCCGGACTGTCGCTGGCGCTCGGTGCGTTCGTGGCCGGCATGCTGATCGCCGAGACCGAGTTCAAGCACCAGGTGGAAACCGACATCCGACCTTTCCACGACGTGCTGCTGGGGCTGTTCTTCATCACCATCGGCATGAAGCTCGACTGGCGGCCAGTGCTGGACCAGTGGCCGCTGGTGCTGGTGCTCAGCGTGCTGCCGGTGCTGGCCAAGGCGGGGCTGGTGGCGGTGCTGGCGCGGTTGTTCGGCTCGACACCCGGTGTGGCGATCCGCACCGGGCTGTACCTCGCACAGGCGGGCGAATTCGGCTTCGTCCTGCTGACGCTCGGGGCCGAGGTCCAGCTCATCAGCGGCCAGTGGATGAGCCCGGTGCTGGCGTCGATGGTGCTGTCGATGCTGGCCACGCCCTTCATCATCATGGGCAGCAACCGCATCGTGATGCGGCTGTCGGCCACCGACTGGCTGATGCAATCGGTGCAGCTCACGTCGATCGCCAAGAAGTCGATGCGCACCGAGGCGCACCTGATCATCTGCGGCTACGGCCGCAGCGGCCAGAACCTGGCGCGCCTGCTCGACGCCGAGCACATCCCCTACATGGCGCTCGATCTCGATCCGGACCGCGTGCGGCAGGCGGCAGCTGCCGGCCAGAGCGTGGTGTTCGGCGATGCGGCCAAGCTGCCGAGCCTGATCGCTGCCGGCCTGTCGCGGGCCACCGCGGTGGTCATCACCTACAACGACACGCCGTCCGCGCTGAAGGTGCTGCAGCATGTGCGTGAACACGCCTCCCACGTGCCAGTGGTGGTGCGCACGCCCGATGACACCGATCTGGAACGCCTGCGTGCAGCGGGTGCCACCGAGGTCGTCCCGGAAGCCCTGGAAGGCTCGCTGATGCTGGCCAGCCATGCACTGGCGCTGGTGGGTGTGCCGATGCGGCGGGTGATCCGCATCACCCGCGATGCACGGGACGCCCGCTACGGCCTGCTGCGCGGCTATTTTCACGGCGCCGACGACGATACGGTCAGCGAGCAGCACCAGGCACGGCTGCAATCGATCAGCCTGCCGCCCGGCGCGCCGAGCGTCGGCCAGCGCCTGGGTGACCTGACACTGCAGGTGATGGGGGTGTCGGTGGTCTCGGTGCGCCGCGCCACCGGACAGGTGGTGGCCAGCGGCGACGAGACACTGGTTCTGGCCGGTGGCGACGTCCTGGTGCTCAGCGGCCTGCCCGAAACACTCGCGCTGGCCGAGAGCCGCTTGCTGAAGCGTTGAGCCGCAGCCTCAGGCCACGGCCACCCGCAGTGCCAGGTTGGCGCGCAGCCGCGCCACCATCACCGCGCCGGCAGCGCGCAGCACCTCGTTGGCGATCAGCGGGGCACGGGCGGTGAGTTCCTCGAACCGCGGCAGGTGCAGCGCCCAGACGATGGACGGAGTCATCGCCTCGACATTGGCCGAATGCGGCTGGTCGCTGAAGAGGCCTGTCTCGCCCACCAGCGCACCAGGTCGCATCAGTGCGATGCGGCTGGTGCCGGGTGCCGCGCCACTCACGTAGACCTGCAACGTGCCCTGGCCGACGAAGTAGGCGGCGCGGTCGCAGTCGTTCTGCTTGATCAGCAGATCGCCGGAGCGCAACTGGTAGGCCGTCAAGTACGCAGCGAAATGGCGCCACTGAGCCAGATCCAGACGTGCGCGAAAGGCATCGTCCGCCCGGTAGGACTGGACAGCCTCGATCAGATCCTCAATTCCCATGGCGCACTCCTGCTGATGGTGGCATGCCCATCCGAGCGCCGAACATGCCAGAGTGCCCGGGCTTGCGCTGATTCAGATCGTAACAAATGCACAAACGGAAGGTCATCACCTATTTGCCGATACAAAAGCGCGTGAATATGTCACCCAGCAGATCGTCGGGCGTGTACGCGCCCGTGATCTCTCCCAGTGCATCGTGGGCCAGCCGCAGCTCTTCGGCCAGCAGATCGAGTGCCGCATCGGCCTGCGCGGCCCAGCCGCGTGCATGCCTGAGGTGATTCTGCGCCTGCCGCAGCGCCTTCAGATGGCGGGTACGCGCAATGAACACCCCTTCAGGCGAGGCGTGCCAGCCGGCCAGCGCCAGCAGTGTCTCACGCAGAGTCTGCAGGCCGTCGTGGGTCTTGGCCGACAGCGCCAGCGCCCTGCTCCCGTCGGGCAGCGACGCCAGCGCCTCAGCTGCCCATCCCGCAGGCGCGGCATCGGCCTTGTTGTAGACGTGGACCAGCCGCTGGCGGTCGGGCAGACGGACCTCGATCGCACGGTCGGCTTCGGCATAGGCCGGATCATCACAGCGCGTCAGGTCGTGCAGCAGCAACACGGCATCCGCCTCGGCGATGGCCCCCCAGCTGCGCGCAATGCCAATGCGCTCGACCTCGTCGCTGGCTTCTTCGTCCGAGCGCAGACCGGCGGTGTCGATGATGTGGACCGGCACACCCTCGATCTGCAGCGTCTCGCTCACCTTGTCGCGCGTGGTACCGGGGATTGGCGTGACGATGGCCAGCTCCGCCCCGGCCAGCGCGTTCAGCAGGGAACTCTTGCCGGCGTTGGGTTGGCCGGCAATCACGACCTTGAGCCCTTCGCGCAGCAGGGCGCCCTGCTGTGCAGTGTCGAGGACTGCCGCCAGCTGTCCGGCCAGCCGGTCAAGGCGGCCTCGGGCATCCGCCTTCTCCAGAAAGTCGATCTCTTCTTCGGGAAAATCCAGTGTTGCCTCGACCAGCATGCGCAGCTCGATGAGGCGGTCCCGCAGCGCCGTGATCCGCTGGGAAAAGGCCCCGGAGAGCGAACGCGCGGCACTGCGGGCCGCAGCCTCGGTACTGGCGTCGATCAGATCGGCGACCGCCTCAGCCTGTGCCAGATCGAGCTTGTCGTTCAGGAAAGCACGTTCGGTGAACTCACCCGGCTCGGCCAGCCGCAGTCCCGGCAGGGCGTTCGCGGCCGCCGCTGCCTGCAGGCACCGCGCAAGCAACAACTGCAGCACCACCGGACCGCCATGCGCCTGCAGCTCCAGGACATCTTCGCCGGTGTAGCTGTGCGGACCGGGAAAGTACAGGGCAAGGCCCTGGTCGATGGCCAGGCCATCGCTGTCGAAAAACGGGCCATAGGTGGCATGCCGTGGCGCCAGCACACGCCCGGTGAGCGCCCGGATCAGCGGCAACAGACCGCGGCCGGACACGCGCACGATGCCAACCGCACCCCGTCCGGGCGCAGTGGCAATGGCAACGATGGGATCCTGGTGTCGAGCAAGCATGGCGCGCATTCTCGCCGAGCCGCCGCCAGAAAAAAACGCCCTGTCGGACCAGCCGGACAGGGCGTTGCAGGATTCGCGCGGAGGGGGGCCAGCCACAAGTGCATTCAACCCCCAGAGCCAAGACTGTTGCAGCGAGCCTCCCGGCCCGACTACGGCCCTCTAAGCCTGCTG
>JBEANV010000373.1:0-2853 GCA_041165285.1 Pseudomonadota bacterium
AGTGCTGCTCCATGAAGAAGTAGTCGAAGAAGCCGGGGTAGCGGAGCTGCATCGCCACGAACCAGGGTGCTGCGATCAGCAGGAAGAGCCCCACCGCCAGCGGGTGCATCAGCCCCAGGCATTGCCGCCAGCGCCGCTGCGCCAGCAGCCATGGCCCGACCACCAGCACCGGCAGCACCACGCCGATCAGCCCCTTGGCCAGCACCGCCAGCGCCATCGCACCCCAGGCGGCGGCGAGCCAGCGCAGGTCGGTGCGCACCGGGTCGTCCACCGCGCGCTGGCCGCTGAGGACCGCCACCGTGATCAGCCCGGCCACCAGCATGTCGTGGTTGGCGTACTGGCCGCCGACGAAGAAAAACGGCGTTGTCGCCACCACGCCCAGTGCGACCAGCGCCTCGTGCGGGCCGATGCGGCGGCGCAGGTCCAGGAACAGCGCCGCGCCCATCAACCAGGCGCCCAGCGCGGGCGCCACCCGCGCGGCGAAGGCGTGGACGCCGAACAGCTGCATGCCGGCGATGTCCAGCCAGTACATCAGCGGCGGCTTGTGGAAAAAGGGCAGCCCGAGCAGCGTCGGCACCAGCCCGTCGCCGCGCAGCATCTCGCGGGCGACTTCGGCATAGCGCCCTTCGTCAGGCAGCAGCAGCGGGCGCAGGCCGATCGTTCCCAGCAGCCACAAGGCCAGCAGCGCGAGGGCCCAGCCGGGATGGCGGTGCAGGGCGGGTGGAGCGGCGGGCAGGGCGGCGGAGGGGGAGGTGGCTGTGGTCATCGTCAGGGCCTGTACGGATTCCATTATCCGCGGCCATAGCGTTCCACCGTCAGTCCCTCCAGGCTGATCTCGGGTGTGCGGCCGCTGAGCAGATCGGCCATGACGCGGCCGGTGCCGGCGGCCATGGTCCAGCCGAGCGTGCCGTGGCCGGTGCTGAGCGAGAGGTTGCGCAGCCGGGTGCCGCCGAGGATGGGCGTGCCGTCCGGTGTCATCGGGCGCAGGCCGCACCAGAACTCGGCCCGCGCCACGTCGCCGCCCTTCGGGAACAGGTCGGTGACGACGAACTCCAGCGTGCGGCGGCGGGCGGCGTCCAGGTCGAGGTTGAAGCCGGAGAGCTGCGCCGTGCCGCCGACGCGGATGCGGTTGCCCAGGCGTGTCACGGCGACCTTGTGCGACTCGTCCATGACGGTGGACTCGGGCGCCTGCGCTGCGTCGGTGATCGGCACGGTGATCGAGTAGCCCTTGACCGGGTAGACGGGGATGCGCAGCCCGAGCGGCTTGAGCATCTGCGTCGAGTAGCTGCCGAGCGCCAGCACGACGTGGTCGGCAGTCAGCGTGCCGAGGCGGGTGCGCACGCCGGTGACTTCGTCGCCCGCGTGGTCCAGACCGTCGATGGTCACGCCGAAGTGGAACTGCACGCCCAGCGCCCGCGCCGCCTCCGCCAGCCGCTGCGTGAACTGGAAGCAGTCGCCCGTCTCGTCGCCCGGCAGGCGCAGGCCGCCGATGAACTTCTCCTGCACCCCCGCCAGCGCCGGCTCGTGCCGCAGGTAACCGGCGCGGTCCAGCACCTCGAAGGGCACGCCGTGCTGCCGCAGGATCTCGGTGTCCTTGGCCGTGCCGTCGAGCTGTTTCTGGGTGCGGAAGAGTTGCAGCGTGCCCTGGCTGCGGGCGTCGTATTCGATGCCGATGTCGGCGCGCAATTGCCTCAGGCAATCCCGGCTGTACTCGGCCAGCCGCACCATGCGCGCCTTGTTGACGCGGTAGGACGCCTCGTTGCAGTTCAGCAGCATCTGCAGGCACCAGCGCCACATGTCCGGGTCGAGCAACGGCTTGATGACCAGCGGGCTGTGGTGCATCAGCAGCCACTGGACCGCCTTCAGCGGCACCCCCGGCCCGGCCCACGGCGCCGAGTAGCCGGGCGAGACCTCGCCCGCGTTGGCGAAACTCGTCTCCAGGCCGGGGCCGGGCTGGCGATCGACCACCGTCACGGCGTGGCCGGCACGGGCCAGGTAGTACGCCACCGAGGTGCCGATCACCCCACTGCCAAGGACCAGGACGCGCATGTTGCTGTTCTCCAGAGTGCTGTGTTGCTGGAGTTCAGCGCAATGACTATGCCAAGGGGCTTCCTAGGGAAAACGGGTGTGACTGTCTGTGAATCAATGCGATCAGGTGCTTTGTTCGGATTGTTTTCAATACGGCGTATCGAAAGCGTGGCGAAATCATGCCGTGCCGATGCCGTACTTGCGCAGCCGCACCGCGATCGCCGAGTGCGAGGTCTGGAGCCGCTCGGCGAGCTTGCGGGTCGAGGGGTAGTCGCGGTGCAGCCGCTGCAGCAGCGTCCGCTCGAAGTCGGCCACGGCGTCCTCCAGCGAACCCACCGTCTCGACCGGCATGGCGGCGGCGCTGGCGGCCGGTGTTGCTGTGCTGCCAGCGAACTCCAGATCCGCCAGTTCGATCACCGGCGCCTCGCTCAGCGTCACGGCGCGGAAGACGACGTTCTGCAACTGCCGCACGTTGCCCGTCCACGGTTGCGCGAGCAGCGCCGCCGCAGCCTCCGCGCCGATGCGTGGCCGCGGCCGGCCGATCTGCGCACAGGCCCGCTCCAGGAACACCTGCGCCAGCGGCAGGATGTCCTCGGTGCGGTCGCGCAGCGGCGGCACCTGCAACTGCAGCACGTCAAGGCGGAACAGCAGGTCTTGCCGGAAGGTGCCCGCGCTGACCATGTCCTCCAGCGAACGGTGCGTGGCGCTGACGATGCGCAGATCCGCCTTCAGCTCGCGCTCGCCGCCGACGCGCCGGAAGCTGCCGTCGTTCAGGAAGCGCAGCAGCTTGGCCTGCAGGTAGGCCGACATCTCGCCGACCTCGTC
>JBEANV010000374.1:0-3662 GCA_041165285.1 Pseudomonadota bacterium
CCGCATCATCGCGATGGCCGACGCGCTCGGCGCCGAGTACCTCGAACTCGCGAATTCGCAGTACTACTCCTGGGCGCACCTGAACCGCGACCACCTGCTGCCGACGAGCGAGCAGATCCGCCGCGCCGAGGCCGTCACCGACGAATGGCGCGTCAAGGTGGCCGACCGGATGAAGCTGTTCTTCGTCGCCCCGGACTACCACGAGGGCAAGCCCAAGAAGTGCATGAACGGCTGGGGCAACATCTTTCTGACCATTTCGCCGGATGGCACCGCGCTGCCGTGTCACACCGCGAAGATGCTGCCCGGTCTCGCCTTCCCGAGCGTGCGCGAGCACGACATCCGCTCGATCTGGCAGGACAGCGAAGGCTTCAACCGCTACCGGGGCACGGGCTGGATGAAGGGGCCGTGTGTCACCTGTCCGGACAAGGAGAAGGATCTCGGCGGCTGCCGCTGTCAGGCGTTCTTGCTGGCGGGGGATGCGGCGGCTGCTGATCCGGTGTGCCCGAAGAGCGAGCGGTATGGGGTCGTGCAGGCGGCGGTGGCGGCGGCGGATGCGGGGGTGGTGCCGGCGCGTCCGCTGGTGTTTCGCGACCCGAAGCAGTCGCTGGCGCGCTTGACGCAGATCAAGTCCGGGAGCCCGATCGGCGCCTAGAGTGGGGTTCCACTCGCAAAGGATCCGATCATGTTCAAGCACCTTTTTGTTCCGGTCGATGGTTCTGCGCTGTCGGTCCGTGCCATGGACGCCAGCATCGAGCTGGCGCATTCCCTGGGGGCCTCCATCACCGGTTTCGTGGTCGAACCTGACATCCCGCTGTCCGCCGTCAGCTCCAGCCCGACTGTGTTCGTGCAGCAGATTGCGGAACACGAGACCCGCACCGACACCCATGCCCACACCGTGCTCAACACCTTCGCCGAGCGCACCAAGGCGGCGGGTGTGCCGTTCGCCAGCCAATATCGCCGCAGCGACAAGACCGATGACGTGATCGCCGAGGTGGCCGACATCGTCAAGGCCGACCTGATCGTCATGGTCACGCATGGCCGGGGCGCGTTCAGCGAGTTGCTGTTTGGTTCGCACACCAAGAGCGTCATGTCGCGCACGAAGGTGCCGCTGCTGGTGCTGCACTGAGCGGGTTGGTGGGCCTAGACTGTGCCTCTCGCACGGGAGGCACGGAATGGGTTCGACACGAAGTCTGACGGGCGCCGCGCTGCGCGGCATGGGGCTGGTGGCGTGGTTGGTCGCTACACCTGTACACCCCGCCCGTGTGGTGCAGGCCACGCCGAGCGGCGAGGTGTCCGAGGCGGTGCAGATCCGGCTGCGCTTCGACACGGCGGTGGTGCCGTTCGGCTCGCCCGCGCTGCCCGATCCGGCGACGCTGCGCTGCGAGGGACTCGGCGCCAACGCTGCTATGCCGGCCGGGAGCCACCGCTGGATCAGTGACCGCGAGTGGGCTTACGACCTGAACGACACGCTGCCGCCCGGTGTGACCTGTCAGGTGGCGATCGCGCCCGGATGGAAACCGCTGAATGGCGCGCTGGACGGGCCGCGTGAGTTCCGCTTCTCGTCGGGCGGGCCGGCGGTGCATTCGATCGAACCCCATGAAGGCGCGCAGGTCGAGGAAGACCAGCACTGGCTGCTGCGCCTGAACGGCCCGGTTGCCATCGACACCGTGCGGCGCAACGCCTGGTGCGAGGTACAGGGCATCGGCGAGCGGATTCCGGTGACCTGGGTCGAGGGCGCACCACGCGCCGCGCTGTTGAAAAGCCAGCAGGTCACGGCCAAGGACGCCGAGCGCGTGGCCGTGCTGACCTGCCAGCGTCCGCTGCCGCCGGCTGCGGGTGTCAAGCTGGTGTGGGGGCCGGGCATCGCGGCGGCGAACAACCCGGCGGTGCTCACGCGCCAGCCGCGCCGCTTCGCGTGGGAGGTGCGCGAGCGGTTCACGGCAGAGTTCACCTGCGAGCGCGAGCGGGCCGAGGCGCCGTGCATCCCGCTGCGGCCGATGCAGGTGCGGTTTTCGGCGCCGGTGGCGCGGGATGTGGCGGCGCAGATCCGGTTGGCGCGGGCAGATGGTCAGGGAGCCGCCATCGCGCCGAAGTCCGCCCGCGATTCGACCGATCCGACGGTCGAGGTCATCGATTTCCCCGTGCCGCTGGCCGAGAGCACGCGTTACCAGATTACCTTGCCGAAGGATTTCCGCGACGCCTCCGGCCGCGTGCTGGCGAATGCGTCGGCGTTTCCGCTGCAGACGGCGACGGGCGGGATGCCGCCGCTGGCGAAGTTCGCGGCGGCGCCGTTTGGCGTGGTCGAGCTGGGCACTGCGGCCGAGCCGGGGATGCTGCCGATCACCGTGCGGCGCGTCCATGAAGACGCTGGCCCGCCGCCGAAAGCGCGGCTGAACATCAAGACGCTGGATGCGAGCGTTTCCGACAAGGACATCCTCCAGTGGTTCGCCAAGGTCCAGCGTCACCACGAAACCAGCTTCACCGCCCAGGACGCCGGCTGGCCGCAGAAGGACTGGAAAGTCACCGAAACCGTGACCGGCGACGATGGCAAACCGCGCAAGGTGATGCGGGACCGCATGGTCGGCTCGCGGGAAATCTCGCTGCTGGCCAAGGAAACCGAGGTGCAGCGCAGCGACCTGCCCGGCCCCGGCGCGGACACGGCCAAGACGCCCGGCGCGACCGAAGTGCTCGGGCTGCCGCTGATGCGCTCGGGGTACCACGTCGTGGAAATCTCGTCGCGTGTGCTGGGTCGGCAGTTGCTCGACCGGGAAGCGCCGATGTACGTCCGCGCCGGGGTGCTGGTGACGCCGATGGGCGTGCATTTCAAGCGCGGGCGCACGTCCAGCCTCGTCTGGGTGACCACGCTCGACCGCGCTCAGCCGGTGGCGAATGCGGACGTGGCGGTGAACGACTGCCGGGGCGATGTGCTCTGGTCGGGTCGCACCGATGCGCAGGGCGTGGCGCGGATTCCGCGTGGTTTCGAGGTGAGCTACGACAATTGCTTGAGCAACGACGGCCTGTTCGTCACTGCGCGCAGTCCGGCCCGTGCCGATGGCGGGCGCGACCTGTCGTTTGTCTTCAGCGGCTGGAGCCAGGGCATCGAGTCGTGGCGCTTCAACCACCCGACCGCCAGCGGCCCGCTCGACGACAGCAACGCTGTCCGCGCCCACACGGTGTTCGACCGCACGCTGTTGCGCGTCGGGGAAACCGTGTCGATGAAGCACTGGCTGCGGCTGGAAACCGAGCGCGGTTTGGCCGCGTTCAAGGCCGAGCAGCAGCCCGACGCGGTGGACATCACCCATGTGGCGACGGGCGAGGTGGTGACGCTGCCGTATGCGCGGGCGATGCGCTGGGCGATTCCGAAGGCGGCCAAGCAAGGTGTCTACGAGGTGACGCTCAAGCGCAAGGGCGGTGACAAGGGCGGGGCGCAGTGGAGTTCCGGACAGTTCCGCGTCGAGGCGTTCAAAGTGCCGTTGGTCGATGCGCGGCTGTCGGCGCCGGCCGGACCGCAGATCGCGCCGCGCGAGCTGAGCCTCGGCGTGCAGCTCACGCACCTGTCGGGCGGCGGGCTGTCCACGGCGGCGTCGCTGAACGCGCTGCTGCGGCCGACCTATGTGAACTTCCCCGACTACGGCGACTACAGCTTCAACCCGCAGGGCGAC
>JBEANV010000375.1:0-4885 GCA_041165285.1 Pseudomonadota bacterium
CGCGAAGGCGTGACTGGCGAGCGCGACCCGAGCACCATCGGCTTCGCCACCATCCGTGGCGGCGACGTGGTCGGCGACCACACCGTGCTGTTCGCCGGCATCGGCGAGCGCATCGAGATCACCCACAAGTCCAGCAGCCGCGTGACCTACGCGCAGGGCAGCCTGCGCGCTGCGCGCTTCCTTGCCGGGCGGGCCAGCGGCCTGTACGGCATGGACGACGTGCTCGGTCTGGGCTGATCCGCGACATGGACGGACTCGCGCGGATCTGGTCGGCCGGCGATGGCGTCTCGCGCATGGTCGCGGCGCTGCTGCTGGCGATGTCGGTGTCGGCCTGGGTGCTGATCCTGTGGAAATCATGGGTGCTGACCCGTGCGCGGCAGGATCTGGCGCGGGCGGTGCCGGTGTTCTGGTCGGCGCCCGACGTGGCGACTGGCCGCAGGCAGCTCGCCGCGCTCGACCGCGAGCAGATCCTGGCGCCGATGCTCGACGCCTTGCTCCACCCCATTGCCCCCGGCACGCTCGACGCCGGCAGCGACGCCGAATCCCGCCTGACCCGCCTGCTGCGCGATGCCCTGCACCGCGTGCTCGGCCAGTTGCAGACCGGTCAGGTGCTGCTGGCGTCGGTGGGCAGCACGTCGCCCTTCGTCGGCCTGTTCGGCACCGTCTGGGGCATCTACCACGCGCTGGTGGGCATCTCGGCCACCGGCTCGATCAGCATCGACAAGGTCGCCGGCCCGGTCGGCGAGGCGCTGATCATGACCGCGGCGGGACTGGCGGTGGCGATTCCCGCCGTGCTGGCTTACAACGTGTTCGGCAAGTGGGTGAGCGCCTGCGAGGCCGACCTCGAAGGCTTCGCGCACGATCTGCGCGAGATGGCGCTGGACAAGCGGGCACGGGAGCCGGCCGATGGCCTTCGGCCGTCTTGAGCGCCGCAAGGCCGAGGCGCCGTTCAGCGACATCAACATGACGCCGCTGATCGACGTGATGCTGGTGCTGCTGGTGATCTTCATGATCACGGCGCCGCTGATGACCTCCAGCCTCAAGCTCGATCTCCCCAAGACGGACGGCGCGGCGCCCACCGAGCAGACGCCTACGGCGATCAGCCTCGGTCTGCAGGCCAATGGTGCGCTCTACTGGGGCGAGGAGCGGCTGGAGCCCCCTGCGTTCGCCGAGCGGCTGAAGGCAATCGAGCGCCGCGGCGGCGAGCGCCCCGAAGTGCTGCTGCGCGCCGACAAGCTCGTGCCCTACGGTCGGGTGGCGGAGCTGATCGGGCAGTTGCAGCAAGCCGGACTGAGCCGGATCGCCTTCATCACCGAGCCGACTTGACTGGCCTGGCCAACGGGGTTGGCGGGGCTGTGCAACACTGCGCGACCCTCTGAACACCCCGTTGCCCACCATGAAGCTGCTGTTCGTCGCCGACCCGATCGAGTCCTTCAAGACGCACAAGGACACCACCTTCGCGATGATGCGCGAGGCAGCGCGGCGTGGTCACACGCTGCAGGTCTGCGCGCCGCGCGACCTCGTCTGGGTGCGTGGCCGCCGGGTCGTGGCGCGCCGCTGCCGCACGGTCATCCTCACCGGCCGCGAGCAGGCCGACTGGTTCGAGGTGGTCGCCGAGGGCGAGGTCCCGCTGGCCGACACCGACGCCGTGCTGATGCGCAAGGACCCGCCCTTCGACGCCGAGTACATCTACGCCACGCACCTGCTGCAGCAGGCCGAGCGTGATGGCGCCCGCGTCTTCAACAAGCCCTCGGCGCTGCGCGACCACCCGGAAAAGCTCGCCATCCTCGAATTCCCCGAGTGGATCGGCCCGACGCTGGTGACGCGGGAAGCCGAGGCCGTGCGCGCCTTCCACGCCGAGCACCGGGACATCATCCTCAAGCCGCTCGACGGCATGGGCGGCATGGGCATCTTCCGCGTCGGACCGGACGGCATGAACCTCGGCTCCATCATCGAGACGCTGACCAAGGACGGCAGCACGACGGTGATGGTGCAGAAATTCCTGCCCGAGATCGTCCATGGCGACAAGCGCATCCTGGTCATCGGCGGCGTGCCGGTGCCGTACTGCCTGGCGCGCATCCCGCAGGGCACGGAGGTGCGTGGCAACCTCGCTGCAGGGGGCAAGGGGGTCGCGCAGCCGCTGTCCGTGCGCGACCGCGAGATCGCCGAGACGCTCGGGCCGGTCCTCGCCGCCCGCGGGCTGCTGCTGATCGGGCTGGACGTGATCGGCGAGTGTGTCACCGAGATCAATGTCACCAGCCCGACCTGCTTCCAGGAGATCCAGCAGCAGACCGGTTTCGACGTGGCGTGCGTGTTCGTCGATGCGCTGGAAGCCGCGGTCCGCGCGGCCTGATCAACGCTCCTTGACCACCGCGCTCAGCAAGCCGTTGCCCGCAGCCAGCCGGCTGTCCCCGAGCAGGAACACGCTGTAGAGCGCCCCGGCATCGAGTGTCTTGCCGGTGAGCTGGTAGACGGTGGCGGCGGTGATGGCGTGGGTCACGGACAGGGTGGTGTCGGTGACGGCGGACACCGAGCTGATGGGCGACACCGTGCCCGGGCTGGCGGTGGTGACGGCGGCGCCGGCGATGTTCAGCGTCAGGTCCTGGCCGATGTCGCCCAGGCCGTGGACGAGGCGGACGCGGGTGGCGCTGCTGCTGGTGGGCAGGCGGTTGTCGTCGCTGACCGCACCGAGCTGCGGCGCGGCGCCGGTTCCCGTGACGAGCAGCGTGGTGTCGCTGCCAGCGGCGGCGGTCCAGGTGGCGCCGGTGAGCGTGGCGCCGCTGACGGTGACCGCGGGCTGCGCCGTGCCGGCCGGCACCAGCGTGTACACGCCGATGGCCGGCGAGCCGCCCAGCGCGGCCAGGCCCGTGCCCCCGAAGGTGCCTGTGACGGGCAGGTTGGCGGGCAGGGCGCTGACGAGGCGCACGCGGGCTTGCGGGTTGTTCAGCGCCACCACCGCCGTGGCCGGTCGCAGCAGCAGGGCGTGGGCCAGCACACCGCCGGTGCTCGGCGTGATGACCAGCGCGGTGATGCCGCCGTCGGCCAGCGTCAGCGTGGTGTCGAGCCGCACGTCGCTGGCCAGCACGCTGCCGGCCTTGAGCAGGCGCAGGCGGTGGGTGCCGGCGTTGACGGTGCTGTAGCCGCTGCTGCCGCTGCCGGCGGCGACGTTGCCCAGCAGCGGTGCGTCGCTCAGGGTTTCGGCGATGGGGGTGAGGTGGACATCGAGCGCCCCGGCGTCACGCGCGGCGTTGAACACCAGCAGCTTGCTGCGGCCGGCCGCCGGCAGGCTTTCCTTGTCGTCGAGCGCGAGGTACTTGACCACGTTGTTGTCACCCGTCCAGGCCACCAGCGTCGTGGCGCTGCCGGCGGCGATGGTGGGCGCGGTCGAGGCCAGCGCGCTGCCGCTGCTGTTGGCCAGGGCGATGGCGTGGCTGCCGGCGGTGACGCGGTAGGTGGCGCTGGCGCCGTCGCGCGCGATGCCGGTTTCGCGCGACACCTCGTCGATCAGCAGGCCGACGGCGGCGCGCTGCGTCGTGGCGTTGACGACGCGCAGCGTGCCGGTGGTGGCGCTGGTGTCGCCCGAGCCATCGTCCTTGCTGCCGCAGCCCCCCAGGAGGGTGAGGGCGCTCAGGAGGAACAGGCTCGCGGCGGCGCGGGCGGCCCGGAATCGGCGGTGCAGCATGGACAAGTTTCCCCGTGTGTGGTGTGGGCAGTCCGCTACCTTCGTTTTCTGTGCAGCAGTTGTCAAGTGACAGCCGCAGCCCGTGCGCAGGACAATGCGTGCATCGACTGGAGACGATGCCCATGAAATCGCTGTCTGCCCTGGGATCCGTGGCCTTGCTGGCACTGTCCGGTGTCCTCCAGTCCGGGTGCGGCACGGCGCCCGCCACGTCCGCCGCACCGCCGCTGACGCTGCACATCGCCCACATCAACGACCACCACTCGCAGCTGGAGCCGATCCCGGCGGCCGAGCTGCTGCTCGACGGCGTGCCCACCCAGGTCGAGCTGGGCGGCTTCGCGCGGCTGACGACGCTGTTCCGCCAGCAGGCCGCGCGGCCGAACCTGCTCAAGCTGCACGCGGGTGATGCGGTGACCGGCTCGCTGTACTACACCTTCTTCAAGGGCGAGGCCGACGCGCGGATGATGAACACCATCTGCTTCGACGCCTTCGAACTGGGCAACCACGAGTTCGACGACGGCGACGGCGTGCTGCGCGGGTTCCTCGACCACCTGCACGCGGGCGACTGCCAGACCCCGGTGCTGGCCGCCAACGTCGTTCCCGGACCCGGAACGCCGCTCGCACCGGCCGGCACCTCGGTGCTCCAGCCGTACACCGTCAAGACCGTCGGCGGTGTGCCGGTGGGCATCATCGGCATCGACATCGTCGGCAAGACGGTCAACTCCTCGCGCCCGCTGGCGAGCACGCAGTTCCTCGACGAGACCCGCACCGCACAGCAGACCATCGACACGCTCAAGGCCCGCGGCGTGCGCCACATCGTGCTGCTGACGCACCAGGGCTACGACGCCGACCGCGCCATGGCCGCGGCGCTGACCGATGTCGACGTGGTCATCGGCGGTGATTCGCACACGCTGCTGGGCGACTTCAGCGCCCAGGGGCTGCCCAGCTCGGGGCCGTATCCGACCGTGGTGAAGAACCGCGATGGCGACCCGGTCTGCATCGGCCAGGCCTGGGAGTACAGCAAGGCCTTCGGGTTGATGGAGGTGCAGTTCGACGCGCGCGGCGCCGTGACGCGCTGCGGCGGACAGGCCTCGCTGGTCATTGGCGACCAGTTCAGGCGCAAGAATGCGGCTGGTGTCTTCGTCCCCGTCGACGAGGCCACGGCGGCGGCGCTGCGCAGCCGGCTGGCCGACGTGCCCCAGGTGC
>JBEANV010000376.1:0-10986 GCA_041165285.1 Pseudomonadota bacterium
ATGCGCCTGCACGGCATCAACCGCGACGCCTTCGACCGCTTCACCGCCAAGGTGCCGAGCTGGTACTACGAGATCGTGGCGCCGGGCTTCAAGTACAACCTGACCGACATCGCCGCCGCGATGGGCCTGCACCAACTGAAGCGGCTGCAGGACTTCCAGGCCAAGCGCGCCCGGTTCGCCGCGCTGTACGACGAGTTGCTGGCCGACCTGCCGCTGGTGCTGCCGCCGAAGCCGGTCGGCGGGGATCTGCACTCGTGGCACCTCTACGTGCTGCGCCTGACCGACGACGCGCCGATCGGCCGTGACGCGCTGATCGAGGCCCTCTACGCCGCCGGCATCGGCTGCAGCGTCCACTACATCCCCCTGCACCAGCACCCGTACTGGCGCGAACGCTACGACCTGCAGGCCAGCGATTTCCCGCACAGCCAGCGGGCGTATGAGCGGATGCTGAGCGTGCCGCTGTACACGCGAATGACCGAGGACGATGTGCAGCGGGTGGCGGCGGCGCTGCGGCGGGCGCTGAAGCCCTGACCATGGCCAAGCGCCTGCTCGACCTGCTGCTGTCCGGCCTTGGCCTGCTCGTGCTCGCGCTGCCGCTGGGGCTGGTGGCGCTGGCGATCAAGCTGGATTCGCCCGGCCCGGTGTTCTACCGGCAGGCGCGCGTGGGCCTGCGCGGGCGCGAGTTCCGCATCCACAAGTTCCGCACGATGGCGCACAACCCCGCCGACCGCGGCCCGCAGCTCACCGTCGGCCTGGATGCCCGCATCACCCGCGTCGGCGCCTTCCTGCGGCGCACCAAGCTGGACGAGCTGGCGCAGTTGTTCGATGTGCTCGAAGGGACGATGAGCCTGGTGGGGCCGCGCCCGGAGGTGCCGCGCTACGTGGCGCTGTACCCGGCTGAGTTGCGCGAGAAGGTGCTGTCAGTGCGGCCGGGGATCACGGATTTTGCGTCGATCGAGTACCGCGACGAGGGCACGCTGCTGGCGCAGAGCAGCGATCCGGAGCAGACGTACCGGGAGGTGATCCTGCCGACCAAACTTGCCTTGCAGGCGCGGTACGTGGACGAGTCCGGCGTGTGGACCGACCTGAAGCTGATCGGGCGGACGCTGCGGGCGTTGTGATCCCGACCCATTCGCCTAGAATGCATGCATTGCATTCAGGAGGTGTACGCCATGGGCATGCTGACGATCCGGAACGTTGACGACGAGTTGAAGGGGCGGCTGCGCCTGAAAGCCGTCGAAGCAGGCTGCTCGGTCGAGGAGACCGTGCGGGTGATCC
This sequence comes from Pseudomonadota bacterium, assembly GCA_041165285.1. Classification (GTDB taxonomy): domain Bacteria; phylum Pseudomonadota; class Gammaproteobacteria; order Burkholderiales; family Burkholderiaceae_C; genus Sphaerotilus. The sequence continues at coordinate 1,279 of JBEANV010000376.1, forward strand.
TGCGCCAGGCCACTGCGGCCAATGCGCCCAGCATCACACCGACCGGTGCCGATGCGCCGCGTTTGGCAGCCCGGCGGCGTCTGCTGGCGCGGCTGGCGCAGCAGCCAGCGCTGGGTCCGATCACCTGGACGCGCGACGAGTTGTACGACTGACATGCGCCTGGCCATCGACACCAATGTGCTCGTCTACGCCGAAGGCTTCGGCAACGATCTCCGCACCCCGCAGGCCCTGCGCCTTCTGTCGCTCTGCACGGACAACGCGGCCATTGACGCCGTGCTGCCGGTGCAGGTGCTGGGCGAGTTGTTCAACGTGCTGACGCGCAAGCTGCGGCTGCCGGTGCCGGAAGCCCGTGAGCGGCTGCAGGGCTGGGCCGACAGCTTCAGCGTCGCCGACGCCGGCTGGGCGACGTTCCAGAGCGCCATCGACCTCTGCGACGCCCACGGCCTGCAGTTCTGGGACGCACTCATCCTCTGCACGGCGGCGGAGCAGCGTTGCCGCGTGCTGCTCAGCGAAGACTTCCACTCCGGCTTCACCTGGCACGGCCTCACCGTGGTGAACCCCTTCGCCACACCCCTTCACCCGCTGCTGCAGGACATCCTGACCGGCGCATGACCTGGCACCACCTCGACACCCTCCTCACCCGCATCCGCCCGCACCGCGAGCCGCTCGCGCTCGCCCTCGACGCCGTGGTGATCGCCGCCTGCTGGAACATCACCTACCTGTTCCGGCTCGGCTTCGAGCGCTGGCAGAACGCGCGGCCGGACTACGACGGCTGGGTGCTGGCCGCCGTGCTCGCGGTGTACCTGGGCGTGTTCGTGCTGCTCAAGGTGCCCAAGGGCATGTGGCGCTTCTCGGGCTTTGGCGAGGTGCAGCGGCTGACGATCGCCTGCGCGATTGCCGGGATGGTCACGGCGGTGGGCGTGCTGATGGCGCAGCTCGCGCAGGTGCCACGCGCCGTGCTGGCGCTGCATCCGGTCATCTCGCTGATGGGGCTGGCGATGGTGCGCATCGGCTACCGGATGCTCTACGAACACATGCGGGGGCGGATTTCCGGCTCGATGCACGAGACGCGCCGCGCCCTCGTGATGGGCGCGGGCGACGCGGCCAAGCTGCTGATCGCCGGCATCCAGCACCAGGGCTGGGTGGTGGTCGGCCTGCTCGACGACGATCCGCGCAAGCACGGCGCGCGCATCGGCAATGTGCCCGTGCTCGGCCCGCTCGACAGCGCCGCCCGTTGGGCCGAGGTGCATGGCATCACCCACGTGGTCGTCGCGATGCCCTCGGCTGCGCCAGAGCGCCGCCGCCGCGCGCTCGATCTGGCCGCGGCGACCGGCCTGCCCGTCGTCACCGTCCCCACCGCCACCGAGCTGCGCGAGGGACAGGCCGTGGCGCAGGTGCGCGAGATCGAACCGGACGACCTGCTCGGCCGTGCCCCGGTGCAGCTCGACGAGGGCGGGATCAGCGAGTGCCTGTCCGGCAAGGTCGTGCTGATCACCGGCGCAGGCGGCTCGATCGGCTCGGAGCTGTGCCGGCAGGTGGCGCGTTACGGGCCGCTGCGGCTGGTGCTGTACGAGTTGAGCGAGTTCGCGCTTTACCGCATCGAGCAGGAACTCACCGAGGCGTTTCCGCACATCCCGCTGGTGCGGCTGGTCGGCGACGTGCGTGACCCGGAGCACCTGCGCGCCACCTTCGCACGCCTGCGGCCGCAGGTGGTGTTCCACGCGGCGGCGTACAAACACGTGCCGCTGATGGAGGACGACAACGCCTTCGCCGCCGTGCGCAACAACACGCTCGGCACCTGGCGGGCAGCCAGCGCGGCCGCGGCAGCGGGCGCCGAACGCTTCGTGCTGATCTCCACCGACAAGGCGGTCAATCCGACCAACGTGATGGGCGCAACCAAGCGCGCCGCCGAGATGGTGATCGCCAAGCTGGCTGCGCAGGTCGCGGCAGAGGGCGGGCGCACGCGCTTCATGGCCGTGCGCTTCGGCAATGTGCTCGGCTCGTCGGGCAGCGTGATCCCCAAGTTCAAGGAGCAGATCGCCCGCGGTGGCCCGGTGACGGTGACGCACCCGGACATCACGCGCTTCTTCATGACGATTCCCGAAGCGGCACGGCTGGTGGTGCAGGCCGCAGCGATCGGCGAAGGCGGGCAGGTGTTCGTGCTCGACATGGGCGAGCCGGTGAAGATCGTCGATCTGGCACGCGACCTGATCCGCATGAGCGGGCACACGCTGGCGGAGATTCCCATCGCCTTCAGCGGGTTGCGGCCGGGCGAGAAGCTCTACGAGGAACTGCTGGCGGATGCCGACGCGACGCTGCCGACGCGCTTCGAGCGGCTGCGCATCGCGCGGCTGGACGACCGCTCGGCCGACGTGCAGGCGCTGCTGGACTGGGCTGCGGCGCGCTCGGTCGCCAGTGACGACGAAGTTCGCATGCAACTGGCCCGACTCGTCGGCGAGTACCGCCCGGCAGGCACGGCCGGCTGATCGGCAAAGAGACAGACAAAGCGCCAGCGTGTGAAGTGGGTCCGAGAGTGGGCACACTCTTCGAGACCACACCGCTTGAGGCGAATTACCATCGTCGGACACTCGCCGGTGCATGGCGGGTACCGCTGGGAAGACCACACCGATGAGATACCACGACAGCATGGAGCGCAGCACAGATGTGCTGCGCCAGGCGTTGCAGCTCATGAAGCGCCATGGCAGCGCCCTGCACCCTGTGAACTACACGCTCTGGTACGAGTACGTGCGGGGCGAGAACCCGCCCCTGCGCGCAGCCATGGACCGCTACCTGGGCCAGCACCTGCAGCTCGACGAAGCGGTGGCCGACGCACTCTACAAGCGCTTCGTCATGGGCAGCGGCTTCGACGCCACGCTGATCGAGCGCACCGCCGAAGGTGTCTCGACCGTGCTGACCGGCATGGCCGAATCCGCCGCCCGCGCCGGTGACCAGACGGCACAGTACGGCACCTCGCTGTCCCGGCTCAGCCAGGAACTCGCGGGCAGTGCCCATTCCCCGGCGGTGGAAGAAATGCTCAACACGACGCGCCAGATGCAGGCCGCCGTGACCGAGATGCAGCAGCGCCTGTCCGACAGCCAGAGCGAGATCGGCCAGTTGCGCACCGAGCTGCGCCGGGTTCACGAGGAATCGCGCATCGACAGCCTGACCGGGCTGGCCAACCGGCGCGCCTTCGACCAGCGCCTGGCGGCCTGCCTGGCGGAAGCGGAGTCTCCCGCCAGGCGCTACCAGCGCCCCAGCCTGCTGATCGCCGACATCGACCACTTCAAGCGCATCAACGACACCTGCGGGCACCCGCACGGGGATCAGGTATTGCGCGCCGTCGGTGCCATCCTGCGGGAATCCACGCCCGAGGACTGCCTGGCCGCGCGCATCGGTGGCGAGGAATTTGCCGTGCTCATCCCGACACGGAGCCTGAACGAGGCGCGTGCCCTGGCCGAAAGCGTGCGCACACGGGTGGCCGGCGCACGCATCAAGCGCCCCGGACCCGAAGGCGAAACCACGCAGCTGACCATCTCCCTGGGCCTGACCCTGTACCGCCCGGGCGAACCCGTCAACGCCTTCATCGAGCGTGCCGACCAGGCGCTCTACGCCTCCAAGGACAACGGCCGCGACCGGGTCACAGTGCTCGCAGGGTAAACATCAGTATTGAACCAATCGGTTCATAAATACCATCGGGTGATTGATCGGTGTAATGAACTGATCAGTTCATTAACCTGCTGGTATTTTTCATGCTGCGGATGATTCTCAGGCGGCTGGCCCTGTCGGTGCCGCTGCTGTTCGTCGTCACCTTCCTGACCTTCTTCCTGAACAGCCTCGCGCCGGGTGATCTGGCGCGCACGATGATGCAGGGCGAAGGCACCGAGGAGCAGTACCAGGTGCTGCGCCAGGAACTCGGCCTGGACCGGCCGCTGGTCGTGCAGTACGGGCAGTGGGTCGGCCGGGCGGTGACCGGTGACCTGGGGGTGTCGTTCTTCACCAAGGAGCGCGTGACCGACATGCTCAACGGCCGCATCGGCGTGACGCTGGCGCTGATGGCCGGGGTGTTCGCCATCTGCGTGACGGTCGGGCTGGCGCTGGGGGTGTTGAGCGCGCTGCGCGGCGGCTGGGTCGGGCGCACGATCGACACGCTGTCGCTGGCGGGGCTGATCTTCCCGTCGTTCTGGGTCGCGCTGGTGTTCATCGCGGTGTTCGCGGTGTGGCTGAAGTGGCTGCCGGCGACCGGGTTCACGCCGCTGCTGGACGACCCGAAGGCGTGGCTGCTGGGCCTCGTGCTGCCGGTGCTGTCGGTGGCGATGCAGCCGATCACGACCGTGGCCAAGCAGACACGGGACTCGATGAAGGACGTGCTGGGCCGCGACTTCATCCGCAGCCTGCGCGCCAGCGGCATCTCCGAACATGCGGTGGTCTGGAAACACGCGCTGCGCAACGCCGCGCTGCCGGTGGTGACGGTGCTCGGCCTCGTGATGGTGGGGGCGATCAGCGGCACGGTGTTCGTCGAGCGGGTGTTCGTGCTGCCCGGCCTCGGCAGCCTCGCGGTCGCGGCGGCGCAGTCCAACGACATCGCGCTGCTGCAAGGGGCGACGCTGTATTTCACGCTGCTGACCATCGTGATCAACCTGCTGGTCGATCTGAGCTATGGCTGGCTGAACCCGAAGGTGCGTGTGCAATGAGTGCCACCAATGCCGTGAACGCCGTGAACGCGGCGCCCCGTTCGTTTGTCTCCCGGCTGCTGGGCCGGCCGCTCGCCTGGGTGGCGCTGGTCTGGCTGGCGCTGGTGCTCGTGCTGGCGCTGGCGGCCACCTGGGTCGCGCCCTTCGATCCGCTGGAGCAGGAGCTGCTGGCCGTGAAGCAGTGGCCCGACGCCGTCCACTGGCTCGGCACCGACGGCCTGGGCCGCGACGTGTTCAGCCGCGTGCTGCACGGCGCGCTGCCGACGCTGATCGGCGTGGCGCAGGCGCTGGTGGTCGTCGCGCTGCTGGGCATCACGCTGGGCGTGAGCGCGGGCTACTTCGGCGGGCGCTTCGACGCCGCGGTCAGCCAGGGCATCAACCTGCTGCAGTCGCTGCCGGTCATCGTGGTGCTGCTCGGGGTGCTGACGGTGTTCGACCGCTCGATGCTCGCCGCGATGGTCACGCTGGGCATCACCGGCTCGGCGGGCCTGACGCGGGTGGTGCGCAGCGCGACGCTGAACGTGCGCAGCGAGCTGTACATCGAGGCGGCGCGCATCTCGGGCCTCGGCGACGCGGCGATCATCGTGCGCCACGTGCTGCCGCGCATCGTCGGGCCGGTGATCGTGCAGTGGTCGCTGTTCGCGGCGCTGGCGGTGATCGTGCAGACCGGCATCAGCTTCCTCGGCCTGGGCGTGCCGCCGCCGGCGCCGACCTGGGGCGGCATGATCTTCGAAGCCTCGGCCAGCCTGAACGACTTCCCGTGGCTGCTGGTGCCCAGTGGCGGCGTGGTGGCGCTGACCCTCCTCGCCTTCGGGCTGCTGGGCGACTCGCTGCGCGACACGGCGGTGGAGACCTGGGCGCGACCGTCGTCCACCGGCAAGACCGCCGCGCAGACGAACACCGCCCCGGTGCGGCCCGCTGCGGAAGGTGCCGTGCTGTCGGTGCGCGACCTGACCATCACGACCGGCCACACAGGCCAAGGCAGCGAGGTGCGCACGCTGGTCCACCAGCTCGACCTCGACCTGATGCCGTCGGAAACGCTCGGCCTCGTCGGCGAATCCGGCTCCGGCAAGACGCTGAGCATCCTGGCGCTGATGGGCCTGCTGCCGGGCGGCACGCAGGTGGTCAGCGGCACGCTGCTGCTCGGCGGCCGGCAGATCGCGCTGACCGACGCACGGGCGCTGGCGGCGCTGCGCGGCAAGACGCTCGGCATGATCTTCCAGGAACCGATGGCCGCGCTCGACCCCTGTTTCACCATCGGCCACCACCTCACCGAAGTGATCCGCCAGCACAGCGCACTCGGCCCCCGCGAGGCGCAGGCGCGGGCGATCGAACTGCTGCGGCAGGTGAAGATCAACGACCCCGAGAACGTCGCCCGCCGCTATCCGCACCAGGTCTCGGGCGGCATGGCGCAGCGCGTCGGCATCGCGCGCGCCCTGGCGCCGAACCCGACCGTGCTGTTCGCCGACGAGCCGACCACCGCGCTGGACGTGACCGTGCAGGCCGAGATCCTCGAACTGATGCGCGAACTGGGCCGCGAACACGGCATGGCGGTCCTCTTCGTCACGCACGACTGGGGCGTGGTGGCCGACATCTGCGACCGGGCGATGGTGCTGTACCGGGGCCATGTGCTGGAGACGGCCGACGTGCTCGACATCTTCGAGCGGCCACAGCACCCCTACACCGCCGCGCTGCTGCAGGCCAACCCGCACAGCGCCCCGCCCGGCCAGCCGCTGCCGACCGTGGACGAGACGCTGGCGCGCATCGCCGCCGAGGAGGCCAAGGCATGACGACCCCCATCCTGCAAGTCGAGAACCTGCGCGTCGAATTTCCCCAGGGGCGCGGCCAGGTGTTCCACGCGCTCAAGGGGGTCAGCCTGACGATCGGGCGCGGCGAGACGGTCGGGCTGGTCGGCGAATCCGGCTCGGGCAAGACGACGATCGGCAAGGTGATCCTCGGCCAGACGCCCGCCACCTCGGGCCGCATCCTCTACGACGGCGAGGACATCACCCACGCCAGCCGCGAGCGGCGCCGCCAGCTCGGGCGCGAGATCCAGGTGGTGTTCCAGGACCCCTACGGTTCGCTCAACCCGTCGCGCACCATCGGCGACACGCTGGCCGAGCCGCTGCTGGCCGCCGGTAACCGCAACACCACCGAGATCCGCGACCGCACCGCCGACATCCTCCAGCGTGTCGGCATGCCCGTGGACACCGCCGCCCGCTACCCCGGCCAGTTCTCCGGCGGCCAGCGCCAGCGCATCGCCATCGCCCGCGCCGTGATCGGCCGGCCGCGGCTGGTGGTGTGCGACGAGCCGGTCAGCGCGCTGGACCTGTCGGTGCAGGCGCAGGTGCTCAACCTGCTCAACGAGCTGCAGCAGCGCATGGCGCTGAGCCTGCTGTTCATCTCGCACGACCTGACCGTCGTGCGCCACGTCTCGCGCCGCACCGCCGTGCTCTACCAGGGCGAGATCGTCGAGCACGGCGACGCGGCGCAGGTCCACGACGATCCGCAGCATCCCTACACGCGGGCGCTGCTGGCCGCGGCCCCGGTGCCGCACCCCGTCCTGCAGCGCCAGCGCCGCGAAGCGTGGCGGCTGGCCCGCACCGCGATCACCAACAACTGATCCCACCAGACCCACCAGAGTCCATGTTCACCCAGGAGACCCCCATGACCCAGCACGCGACCCTGCCCCCGCTGACCCGCCGCGCCCTGCACGTCCTGCTCGCCGTGGCCGCCCTTGGCGCGGGCGGCTCGGCCCTCGCGCAGCAGAAGGTGCTCACCGTCGGCAACCCCTTCTCGCCATTGAGCATGGACCCCTCCATCAGCGGCAACGGCCGCGCCGGCACGCACCTGCTGCCCGCCTACGAGCCGCTGATCCGCGTGCGCGCCGACGGCAGCTTCGAAGCGGCACTCGCCACCGCCTGGGAACTCAGCGCCGACAGCAAGGAAGCCACCTTCACGCTGCGCAAGGACGCCAGGTTCAGCGACGGCGAACCCGTCACGGCCGAAGCCGCCAAGAAGTCGATCGAGTACTGGCGCAACAAGAAAGGCCCGTTCTCGGTCAACCTTGCCAACGTCACGTCCATCGACGTGCTCGACACGCACCGCTTCAAGATCAAGCTCAGCTCGCCCAACCCCGCGCTGCTCAACCTGTTCGAGGCGTACTGGCTCAGTGGCGACATCATCAGCCCCAAGGCGCTGGAAAAGCCCGACCAGCTCGGCACGCAGACCTTCGGCGCCGGCCCCTACAAGCTCGACCCCGCCGCCACCGTCACCGGCAAGACCTACACCTACGTGCCCAACGAGCACTACTACGACAAGTCCCGCGTCAAGTGGGACAAGATCGTGCTGAGCGTGTTCGAGGACCAGAACTCGGCCATCCAGGCGATGAAGGCGGGCCAGGTCAAGCTGCTGGTGAGCGACCCGGTCACGGGCCACGCCAACGCGACCAAGCTGGAGAAGAACATGCGCCTCCTCTCCGAGCCGGTGCAGTGGAGCGGGCTGGTCATCTCCGACCGCGACGGCAGCGTCAACCCGGCGCTCAAGGACGTGCGCGTGCGCCAGGCCATCAACCACGCCATCGACCGCAAGCTCATCGCCAAGGCGCTGCTGGGCCAGTTCGCCGACCCGACCGCGCAGATCCAGGGCAAGGGCTTCCTCGGCCACGACCCGGCCAATGACACGAAATATCCCTACGACCCGGTGAAGGCCAAGGCGCTGCTGGCGGAGGCGGGGTATGCCAACGGCTTCGAGCTGAAGCTGGCCTACGTGAACAACACGCTCAGCACGACCATGTCGCAGGTGCTGGCCGGCCAGTTCAAGAAGGTCGGCATCACCGCCAAGCTGCAGGAGCTGCAGGGCTTCGGCGCGATGCTGGCGGCCGGCCGGGCCAAGTCCTTCGACGTGCTGATGTTCAACAGCAACTCCGGCGTGCCCAATCTGGCGCGTTTCCAGACCCTCTCGCCCAAGGGTGGCCTGAACTTCTACGGCACCGAGGACGCCACGCTGACCAAGCTGATGGACGAGGCCGCCAACATCCCGCTGGCGCAGTCCGAAGCGGCATGGAAGAAGGTCTATGCCCGCGTGACCGACCTGGCCTGGTTCGCGCCCATCGCGGCCACCCACACCGTCTATTTCGCCACCGACGAGGTGAAGACGCCCAAGATCGGCCAGTCGGTGGTGATCGACCTGATCAACGTCGTGCCCGCCAAGTGACCCCAGGACACGCCGACATGACCAACACCACCACCCCGCCACCGCTCGACCCCGCCCTCGTCGAGGTGGACCGCCGCTGGAAAGCGTCCGGCGTCCCCGGCCTCTACGAAGGCAGTGGCCCAGAAATGCGTGAGCGCGCTCGCAACCTCCGCGCCTTCCTCTACCCGAAGCCCCTGCTGCCCGCTGGCCGCATCGAGAACTTCACCATCCCCAGCGCGACGGCCCCGACCGGCCCGGCGATCCCGATGCGGGCGATCTGGCCACTCGACACGCCAGAGCCGACCGCCACGCTGGTCTACTTCCACGGCGGCGGCTGGATCGTCGGCGACATCGACTCGCACGAGGCGCACTGCATCCGCATCGCCAACCGCACCGGCGCCGTCGTCCTCAGCGTCGGCTACCGGCTCGCACCGGAAGACCCGTTCCCAGTCGGCGTCCACGACGCGCTCGACGCCGTGCGCTGGGTCCACGCACACCGGGCGCAGTTCGCGGGCACCGACCGGCCGCTCGCGGTCGGCGGCGACAGCGCGGGCGGCAACCTCGCGGCGGTCGCGGCCGTCGTGTGCCGCGACGAGGGCATCGCGCTGGCGGCGCAGCTCCTGCTCTACCCCGCCACCGACCTGACCGGACCCGGCCACGGCGCCGTCGGCGAGATGTACCTCGGCACCGGCCCCGACGCCGAAGCCAAGGCACGCGACCCGCTCGTCTCGCCACGCTGGGCGCCGACGCTGGCCGGGGTCGCACCCGTGCTGCTCGGCGTGGGGCCATACGACTTCCTGTACCGCGACAACCTGGCCTATGT
>JBEANV010000377.1:0-4142 GCA_041165285.1 Pseudomonadota bacterium
GATGCCGCGCACCGGCAGCGCCTGGTCCAGCGCCGCCTGGCACTTCTCCAGCACCTTGACCAGCGCCGCGGCTTCCTTGTCGCCCGAGCGGGCGATCTTCTGCGACCGGTGCATCGTCTTCTCGACGGTACTCATGTCGGCCAGACAGAGTTCCGTCTGGATCACCTCGATGTCGGCGATCGGATCGACCTTGCCGGCGACGTGGATGACGTTGTCGTCCTCGAAGCAGCGCACGACATTGACGATGGCGTCGGTCTCGCGGATGTGCGAGAGGAACTTGTTGCCCAGCCCTTCGCCCGTGGACGCGCCCGCCACCAGCCCGGCGATGTCCACGAACTCGACGATGGCCGGCACGATCCGCTCCGGCTTGACGATCTCGGCCAGCTTGTCCAGCCGCGCATCGGGCAGCTCGACCACGCCGACGTTGGGCTCGATGGTGCAGAACGGGTAGTTCTCGGCGGCGATGCCGGCCTTGGTCAGCGCATTGAAGAGGGTGGACTTGCCGACGTTGGGCAGGCCCACGATGCCGCACTTGAGGCTCATGGTGGTGTCTGTGTTCAGGGGGAGATCCGGCGATTGTAGGCGCCACCCCTCTCCAGGGCTGCGCTCAGAACCGCACCGTGCCCCGTCCGCCCTGCCCGACCACCAGCCGCCGTCCCACACCCTCGACGATCACCGCGTTCATCCCGAAGGTGACCGCGCCGCCGACACGCGCATCGGCGCGGTAGCGGGCCAGCGTGTCGCCCGGCTCATGGCCGGCTTCCGCGGTGTCCGGGTCGATGTTCGGGATCGGGCAGCGCGGACACGGCTTGACCAGCCGCAGCGTGACCGGGCCGTCCGGCGTGTCGAAGTGCAGTTCGTCCAGACCGTCCTCGCCGTGCGGGCCGAGGCCGTCGAGCACAAGGTTCGGGCGGAAACGCGCCATCGTCACCGGCGCATGCCCACCGAGGGCGAGGCGGCGGTTCAGCTCGTCCAGCGCCGCCACGGTGGTGACAAGGATGGGGTAGCCATCGGAGAAGCCGTTTTCCGCTTCGAGCGCGCCGGTCCAGCGCGCACTCGACAGCCGCCGCTGCCCCGGTGCGAACTGCACCAGCCGCACCGCCTCGCCGAGGAAGGCGCTGAACCAGCGGTCGGCCGCGGCACCAGCCGCACGCGCCTCGACCACGTCGTCCCACACGCGCACGCGCAGCGCCTCGCCTGTGGCCACCGCCGGCAGCACGAGCGGCGCGCCATTCGGCGCCGTCACCGTCAGCGCACCGTCGTCGCCGAGCGCTGGGCGGATCAGCGCCATGCGGGCGTGCTCGCGCTGGCTGAGGAACCCGTGCTGGTCGTCGATCAGCATCCACTGGCGGTCGTGTGTAAAGCCGGTGGCGCTCAGACCGACCTGCGCCAGCGTGAGTCCTGCGCAGGATTTGATCGGGTAGAGGTACAGGCTGGCAATGGTGACGGGGCTGCTGCCGTCGTCCGGCGCAGAGGAAACAGGCTGAAGCAAGAAATCGGTCATGGGCTATGTACCGTGATGAATTTGCGTGATTTTTTACTGGTGTCATCTGGCAAAAATCCTCAGACTGGTCGCGACGATACCGCCTGAACCCCAGGTACCGTCGCCCCGCTCCTGGGTTCACCCACACTCCCCAAGGAACCACCATGGACAGCTATCTCGGAATGGTCTGCTTGTTCGGCTACGAATTCCAGGTCCACAACTGGATGAAATGCGAAGGCCAGCTTTTGCCAATCCAGCAGAACACCGCCCTGTTTGCCTTGCTGGGCACCAACTATGGCGGCAACGGCCAAACCACCTTCGGTCTGCCCAAGATGGCCGCTCCGATGGAAGGCATGAGCTACCAGATCTGCGTCCAGGGCATCTTCCCCTCGCGCGACTGATCGGCCACACCCCGCACCCCGCCGGACAAGGGTTCCTACAATCGGGCGGATGAACACCCTCCTTTCCACGTTCACCGCCGCCACCCCTGCCCCGACACTGGATGTCCTGATCCGCGGCAGCGGCCCGGTCGGCATGGGCCTGGCGCTGGCGCTGGCGCGGGACGGACTGCGCGTCGGCCTGCTCGGAGCGCTGCCGAAAAAGGACACAGCGCCCGACGTGCGCGCCTATGCGCTCAACGCCGGCTCGGTGGCCCTGCTGCGCGAGCTGCGGGTGTGGGACGCGCTGCCCGAGGACGCCCGCACCGCTGTGCAGGACATGCGCATCCACGGCGACGCGGGTGGCACGATCGAGTTCAGCGCCTGGCAGCAGGGCATCGGCGAGCTGGCCTGGATCGTGGACGCCGCCGCGCTGGAGCAGGCGCTCGGCGAGGCGGTCCGCTACGCCCCGCATGTGCAGCGGCTGACGCAACCGGCCGCTGCGCAGCTCACCGCCGTCTGCGAAGGCAAGGATTCCGCGACGCGCGAGGCCCTTGGCGCCGGCTTCGAGTCCTTCCCCTACGGGCACCACGGCGTCGCGGCCCGGCTCGTCAGCGACACGCCGCACCACGGCACCGCCTGGCAGTGGTTCCGCCACCCGGACGTGCTGGCGCTGTTGCCCTTCGACCGGCCGCAGATCGACCACGGCTTCGGCCTGGTCTGGTCACAGCCGCAGGCCGAAGCCGAGCGGCTGATGGCGCTGTCGGACACGGCGTTCGAGGCCGCGCTGAACGCCGCCACGGGCAATGCGGCTGGCACGCTGCGGCTGGGTTCGCCACGTGCTGCGTGGCCGCTGCGGCTTGGCCATGCGCAACGCTGGTGCGGGCCGGGCTGGGTGCTGCTGGGTGATGCCGCGCACGCGGTGCATCCGCTGGCCGGGCAGGGGCTGAACCTGGGGCTGGCGGATGTGCGGGCGCTGGCGCGGGTGCTGGTCGATGCCCGACGCACCATGCCCTGGAAATCCCTCGGCGATGAACGCACGCTGCGCCGCTACGCCCGCGAACGCAGCGCCCCGACCCGGGCGATGAGCGGATTGACCGACGGACTCCTGCATCTTTTTGCACAGCCTTCAGCGCCGCTGAAGGAACTGCGCAACCATGGCATGACTCTGGTCCATCAGCTCGGGCCGCTCAAGCGCTGGCTGACCGCCCGGGCGCTCGATGCCTGAACTCCCGCACCAAGGACACTGCACCATGACTCCGCGCCTCGCCACTTTCACCGCCACCGCGCTGGCCGCCCTGACCCTGCTGGCCAGCCCGGCCCGTGCCGACGAGACCGAGATCCGCAAGACGCTGACCGAGCGTTTCGCGAATCTGCCCAAGATCGACGAGGTCCGCCAGACGCCCATGCCCGGTGTCTGGGAAGTCCGCATCGGCACCGACATCATGTATTCCGACGCCAAGGGCACCTACCTGCTCCAGGGCGTGATGATCGACACCGCCACCCGCCGCAACCTGACCGAAGAGCGCGTCGACAAGCTGACCGCGATCGACTTCGCCAGCCTGCCGCTCAAGGACGCCATCGTCTGGAAGAACGGCAACGGCAAGCGCAAGATCGCCGTCTTCGCCGACCCGAACTGCGGCTACTGCAAGCGGCTGGAGAAGGACTTGGTCAACGTGAAGGACGTGACGGTCTACACCTTCGTGATCCCGATCCTCGGTGGCGACTCGCCCGAGAAATCGAAGTCGATCTGGTGCGCCAAGGACAACACCACCGTCTGGCGCAACTGGATGATCGACGGCGCCACACCCGCCCGGCTGATGGGCCAGTGCGACGCGTCGGCGATCGAGCGCAATTCGGCGCTGGCGAAGAAGCACAAGGTCACCGGAACGCCCGCGATCGTGTTCGAGGACGGCTCGCGCGCACCGGGGGCCATCCCGGCCGCGGAGATCGAGAAGCGGCTGGCCGGCAAGTCCTGAGCCGGCGCTTCAGCGCACGCGGGCGCCGCGCCGCCAGCGGAGCTTGCGCCCGAAGCGGTAGTAGCCGCCGTCCACGCCGAGCAGTAGCGTCTCGCCCGGAAAGCGCACCGCCTCGCGCAAGCGCTGCAGCACCGCAGCACGCTGGCGCTCCCGCATGAAGTCGAACAACCCGGTGGCGCTGAAGCCCAGCACATAGCAAGGCACCTCCGGGCGGTACTGCACACGCTTGCGCACCAGCCAGGCCCGGCGCAGGCCCTTCACGCCCTTCAGCGCGGACTTCAGCCGCGCGGTGTCCTCGGCCGA
>JBEANV010000378.1:0-2784 GCA_041165285.1 Pseudomonadota bacterium
TGGTGCGCAGCCCATCGGGCAGCGTGACCGTGACCGCGAACAGCGGCTCGGACGCCAGTTCCGGGCGGATGGCGGCCTCGTCCAGCTCGACCGGTGTGGCCGCAGCGCTGGAGACGGCCTGCACGGTGCCGGCTTGCTGGCCGAATTTCTGGAACGGAAACGAGTCGTAGCGCAGCAGCACCGGCGTTCCCGGGTGAATGAAGCCTGCCGCCTGGCTCGGCGCATACAGGCGCGCCACCAGTTGCGCCGTTGCGGGCACCAGCCGGCACAGCGCCCGCGCCGGCTCCAGGCTCTGGCCGACCGTGGCCCGCAGCAGCGTGACCGTGCCATCGGCGGGCGCGGACACCACGATGCGGCGCCGGGCCTCGATCTCGGTGAACTCCTGACTGGCCGACAGGATGGCGCGCTCCAGATCACCGCGCTGGGTGGCGTGGCGCACGCGCAGGGCATCGATTTCGCGGCGTGCGGTGCCACGTTCACGCTCCAGGGCGAGCGATTCGCGCTGGACGCCTTCCGCTTGGGCGAGCAACTGGGCGAGTTCCGTCTGGCGGATCTGCAACTCGTCCTGCGAGACATAGCCCTGGCGCGCCAGCCCGGCGTAGCGGCTGACCGCGTTGCGGGCGCCGGCGACGCGCGAGCGGAGTTGCGTCGCCTGGACCGCGATGCGCCCGCTCTCCGCGTCCAGCGAGTCGATGCGGCGGCGCCATTGCTCGGTTTCCTGCTGCTCGGCGCCGTCGATGCGCGCCAGATCGGCTTCCAGCGAACGCCGCCGGGCGTCGATCTGGGCGGCGATGCCACGCTGGTAGTCCAGGGCATCCGGCCCGGCACGGTCGCCGCTGAGGACGAACAGCACATCGCCGCGCCGCACCACCTGGCCCTCGCGGACGCGGGATTCCACCACCACGCCGGGCTGGCTGCTCGTGATGCGGATCAGACCGGCGTCCGGGTAGACCTGTCCGTGGACGGTCGAGCGCCGGGTGTAGCTGCCGAACACCAGCAGTGCGACGAGGCTGGCCACCAGCAGCAGCGAGGCCCAGGCCACCCCCGCGGACCACACCGAAGGCAGCAGCACGATGTCACCGCAGAGCTGCGCGCGGTGTGCATTCAAGGCGTCGTGGCGAAACAGCGGCGAGGGGGGCGGGGCGGGCATGGGTCGCTTGTATCTGAATGTTCCGATTGCCGATTGTTGACGAAGACATGCCTGCGCGTGACCCACCACGCAGGCGGTTCGATCGCCGAGAATCCCGATATTGCCGATTGATCGACCCGCCACGGAGCCAGAACCATGCAGAACCCCGACGAACCCCTGCTGTTGCGCGTCCAGGACGCCCGCGACGTCGTGACCCTGACGCTCAACCGCCCGCAGGCCTTCAACGCGCTGTCGGAGGCCATGCTGGCCGCCTTGCAGTCCGAACTGGACACGCTGGTGGACGACGCTTCCGTGCGCTGCGTGGTGCTGGCCGCGGCCGGGCGCGCCTATTGCGCCGGCCACGACCTGAAGGAGATGCGCGCCGAGCCCAGCCTGGGCTACTACCGCGACCTGTTCACCCGCTGCGGCAAGGTGATGCTGGCGATCCAGCGCCTGCCGGTGCCCGTGATCGCCCGTGTCCATGGGGTGGCGACGGCGGCGGGGTGCCAGCTCGTGGCGTCGTGTGACTTGGCAGTAGCGGTGGAGACGGCGCGCTTCGCGGTCAGCGGCGTGAATCTGGGCTTGTTCTGCGCGACGCCGAGCGTGGCACTGTCGCGCAACGTCGGGCGCAAGACGGCGTTCGAGATGCTGGTGACGGGCGAGTTCCTGTCGGCGAGCGAGGCGCAGGCGCGTGGACTCGTGAACCGCGTCGTGCCGGCCGATGCGCTGGACGCCGAAGTCGAGCGGCTGGTGGCCAGCATCGTCGCCAAGCCGCGGGCGGCGGTGGCGATGGGCAAGGCGCTGTTCTACCGGCAACTGGAGATGGGTGTGGACGCGGCCTACCAGACGGCGGTGCAGACGATGGCGTGCAACATGATGGACGAGAGCGCCCTCGAAGGCGTGCAGGCGTTCAATGAAAAACGGCCGCCGAATTGGCAGCCGTCGTCCTGACGTCGTGGGTCTGCAGCGGGGTTACATGCCCGCGTAGTTCGGCCCGCCGCCGCCCTCAGGCGTCACCCACACGATGTTCTGGGTCGGATCCTTGATGTCGCAGGTCTTGCAGTGGACGCAGTTCTGCGCGTTGATCTGCAGCCGGTCGCTGCCGTTTTCGTTCTTGACGAATTCGTAGACGCCGGCCGGGCAGTAGCGCGACTCGGGGCCGGCGTACTTGGCCAGGTTGATCTCCACCGGCACCCGGGCGTCCTTGAGCGTCAAGTGTGCGGGCTGGTGTTCCTCATGGTTGGTGTTGGAGATGAACACCGAGCTGAGGCGATCGAAGGTGATGATGCCGTCCGGCTTCGGATAGTCGATCTTCGCGCACTCGCTGGCGGGGCGCAGCCGGGTGTGGTCGGGCTGGTCGCGGTGGACCGTCCACGGTGGCGCTGCAAAGCCGAGCTTGGGCAGCAGCCACTGCTCGATGCCGGTCATCAGCGAGCCGACGTAGACGCCCTTCTTGAACCACTGCTTGAAATTGCGTGATTTGTCGAGTTCGGCATGCAGCCAGCTGGACTCGAAAGCCTTCGGATAGGCGCTCAGCTCGTCCTGCTGGCGGCCGGCGGCCAGCGCGTCGAACGCGGCGTCGGCGGCGAGCATGCCGGTCTTGATCGCGGCGTGGCTGCCCTTGATGCGGGCGGCGTTCAGATAACCCGCGTCGC
>JBEANV010000379.1:0-4925 GCA_041165285.1 Pseudomonadota bacterium
TCTGCATCGCGCACGAACGTCCGCACGAGGCGTTGCCGCGACCGCTTGCCGCCGAGGTGTTCCAGCAGCGCCAGCAACGGCCGCTCGCCCGAATCCAGCGTCACGTAGTCGATGTGGTCGAACACCTGCGGCTCGGTGAGTTCACGCAGTTCCGTGTTGACGAAGCCGCCGCCCAGCGCGACGACGATCGTCGGATCGACCGCCTTGACCGCCTGCGCGATGCGGAACGCCGCGTACACCGCACCCGGAAACGGCACCGACAGCAGCACCAAGCGGGGCCGATGCCGCTCCACCGCCGCCTGGGTCAGCTCGGTCAGCACGTCATCCATCAGGTTCGGCGCCGCCGCCAGCGCCTCGGCCAGCGGCTCGAAGGTCGGTTGACTCGTGGCCAGCGACTCGGCGTAGCGCACGAACTCGAAGCGCGGATCGACCGCATCGCGCAGCACGTCGGCAAGGTCGTTCAGGTACAGCGTGGCCAGATGCCGCGCCTTGTCCTGCAACCCCAGCGCGCCAAACGCCCAGGCCAGCGGATCGCCGCCGTCCTCGTCCACGTAGACATCCAGCGTGCGAAAACGCGGCCCCTCGGGCAGGAAAGCGCGGCTGTTGATCCGGTGCGCCAGCGTCGCGTCGCGTCCTTGGAGGAAGGCGATCACGCGGTCGATCGTCGCGGCGTAGCGGTCGAACTGCGCCATGAAGCTCTGCACCGGCTCGGTCGGGTGCTTCGGCGGCGCAGACTCGACGCGGCGCCGGATCTCCAGCAACCCTTCCCGCGACAGCAGCCGCAGCACCAGCGCCAGCGCCAGATCCTCCTGCACCGCGTCCACGCCCCGCGAGCGCAGGAAGCCGGTCAGGTAGGCGGTGGACGGGTACGGCGTGTTGAGCTGCGTCATCGGCGGGATGACGGACAGCACGCGCAAGGGAGCGCGCAAGGGGGTATCGGGCATGGCGCGGCTCTGGGTGCAAGCGGACGACTGGGGGCACACATTCTGCCAGTCAGGCCACGGAATTCTCCCGATCGGCGCGGTGCCCTCGGTGGCATGCTGGGCAGCGCTGACCGCCCGAGCCTGGTCACCCAGAGACCGTGCCATGACCACCACAGACCCCGCAGACCCGATCGCCACGCCAGCCACACCCGCCACGACCGGTGTCGACGCCTGGATCCGCGCCGAATCCGGCTTCCCGAGCTTCGACCACACCCGCCTGTTCTACCGCTGCTGGCAGCCCCGCGATACCCGCCGCTCTGCTGCCGCACCACCGCTGCGGGTGCTGGTCTTCCTGCACGGCGATCACGGGCACTCCGGACACCTTCAACCGCTCGCGGAGGAACTCCTCGGCCTGCAGGACTGGGCCTTCGCCTGGGACTCCCGCGGCCACGGCCATTCACCCGGCCAGCGCGATGACGCCCCTGATGTGGCGCGTCTGGTGCAGGATTTCCATTGCTTCACCCGCCATCTGCGGCAAACCCACGGGCTGTCTACCGAAGACATGTTCCTCGTTGCCCACGGCGCGGGCGCGGTGGTGGCCGCCACCTGGATCCACGACCACGCACCGCGCCTGCGCGGGGTCGCTTTGGCGGCGACGGCGTTCCAGCCCAGGGGACTGGCCCGCTTCACCAAGTCCGCACGAAGGCGGTCGGACACGTCCCGGAGGATCGTGGACAACGCCTCGGCGATCGACGTGCCCGTGCTGGTGCTGGCCGCCAGCCACGACCGCGTCGTTCATGAGCAGCCACAGCGGCAGTTCTTCGACGGGCTGGGCTCGCGGCAGAAGCGGTACGTGCTGGTGCGCCATGCCGTCCACGCGGTGTTCCACGGACACGGCCAGCCGAAGAGCCCCCCGCAGGAAGAGGCGATCCGGGAAACCTGGCGGTTCATCAACGACTGTTATGGACACCCGATGGCCTCCCTCGACGACCACCTGGACGGCGACCAGAACAGCCGCAGCGCCACCCAGTTCCGGCAACTGCAGCGGGGCACGTCAGGCTCGGTTCCAGTGCGCGCGGCCCACCTCCTGCAGCACCACCTGCTGCGCTGGGTTGGTCCGCTCAGCGAGGGCCTGCAGATCGGTCTGACACAGGGTTTCGATTCGGGGGCGTCGCTGGACCACGTCTACCGCCACACGGCCGGCGGGCAGCACGGCGTCGGCAGAATCCTCGACCGGCGCTACCTGGAAACGGTCGGCGCCCGCGCCCTCCGGCAGCGCCAGCAGCACCTGCAACGCGCGCTGACCGACCTCATCGCGGCTCATCCGGCCAACCTGGCGGTGCGCATCCTCGACATTGCGGCCGGTGGCGGTCGCTATGTCCTGGAAACCGCCAAGCGTTTCCAGGACCGCCCGATGTGGATCACGCTGCGGGACACCGCACCCGCCAGCCTCGACGCCGCGCGCCGGCTGGCCGAGTCCCTGGCACTGAACCACACGGTCGACTGCCAATGCCGGGATGCGCTCTCGCCCGACAGCTACCCCGTCGACGAATCGCTGCAGGACATCGTGATCGTGTCAGGGCTGTACGAACTGGTCAGCGACAACGCACCGGTGCTGGCTTCGCTACAGGGCATCCAACGGCAACTCCGGCCCGGCGGCCACCTGGTCTACACGGGGCAGCCCTGGCATCCGCAGTGGCTGCGGATCGCCCGGACCCTGAACAACCACCTCGGGGAGCCCTGGCAGATGCGCCTGCGCCCCCAGGCGGAACTCGACGCGCTGGTGGCCACCATCGACTGCCGCAAGACGTACAGCCTGATCGGACCGGGCGGGCTCTTCACGGTGTCGGTGGCGCGCTACGAACCACCACCCGCCAAGCCGGTCGCAGGGGATTGACCACCGGCCATTTCACACCGCCGCGATCATCCCGCCATCGACCCGCACCACCGACCCGGTGACATACGACGCCCGCGCGCTCGCCAGGAAAGCCACCACGTCGGCGTATTCCTCCACGTCGCCGATGCGCCCCATCGGGATCGCCGCAGTGCTGTCGGCCCGCACCTGATCGATCTCCCGGCCCTGCCGCTGGGCGGCCTGTTCGTCGAGAAACTGGAGGCGGTCGGTGGCGATGCGGCCGGGCACGATGATGTTGGCGGTGATGCCGTCACGCGCGACCTCTCGGGCCAGCGTCTTCGACCAGCCCACCAGCGACAGCCGCAGCGCGTTCGACATCGCCAGATTGGCAATCGGCGCGACCACACCCGACGAGGTGCTGGTGACGATGCGGCCCCAGCGGCGCGCTTTCATGCCCGGGAGCACGCGGTCGGTCACCGCAATCACGCTCAGCACCATCGCCTGGAACTGCGCCAGCCAACGCTCGGGCGACTGGCCGGCGGCCGTGCTCGGGGGCGGGCCGCCGGTGTTGTTGATGAGCACGTCCACCGGGCCGAAGCGTGCCTCGACCTCGGTGATGCAGGGATCGATCTGTGCCAGATCGGCCAGATCCCAGGTGAGCGCCAGCGCCTGGCCTCCGGCGGACTCGATCTCGGCCACGAGGGCGGTCAGCCGGTCCGTGCGCCGGGCCGCCACGGCCACGCGGCAACCCTCGGCGGCCAGTGTGCGGGCGATGGCCGCACCGAGCCCGCTGCTGGCGCCCAGCACGAGCGCCGTCTTGTTCTTCAGTCCCAGATCCATCGGATGCTCCGGTTCACCACGCGATGACGCGATCGGCCCGCGTCCGCGTCGATTCAATCAGCCGGGCGTTCGGCTCGTCGGTCGAGGCCACCCAGGCACGGGCCGCCTCGGCGCTGCGGCCGAACTGCACATGGCGGGCGATCAGGCGCTCCAGCCGCAGCGCGGGATCGACGTCCACGTACCACGCGGCATCCAGCAAGGCGCGCACGCCGCCCCACGCCCCCAGGCGCGGGTCGTCCAGCAGCAGGTAGTTGCCTTCGGTGATGACCAGCCGGGTTTCGGCAAACACGGGAATCGCGCCCGCGATCGGCTCCTCGATCTCGCGGCGGAACTCGGGCGCCAGCACGGTCTCGCCCGCCGGCTGGTCGCGCAGGCGGCGCAGCAGCGCGACGAAACCGGCGCTGTCGAAGGTGTCGGGCGCGCCCTTGCGTTGCGCACGACCGAGACGGGCCAGTTCGACGTTGGCCAGGTGGTAGCCGTCCATCGGCACCACCTGCGCCGTGCCCGGGTGGCGCGCCTCCCAGGCCGCGAGCAGCGCGGCGGCGAAGGTGGACTTGCCCGCCCCCGGCGGGCCGATCAGGCCGAGCAGCACACGCCGTCGCCCATCGGCGAACAGCGCGTCAAGGTGGTCCAGACAGGCGACAGGGAAGGTGGGGGTTTGCATGGCCCGATTGTCGGCGAACCGGGCGGGCTGCCGCGGTCACAGGGTTTCGCAGCGCTTGTACCAAAGCCGGATCCACTCCGGCAACGCTTCCGCCGGCATCGGGCGGCCGATGAAAAACCCCTGCGCGATGTCACACCCGGCGGCGCGCACGAAGTCCCAGTCGGCCCGGTCCTCCACGCCCTCGGCCACCGCGGTCATGTCGAGCTGGTGCGCCATCTCCAGGCTGGCGGTGAAGATGGCACGCTGGGTGGCGTGATCACGGTTGCCATGCACGAAGCCGCGGTCGATCTTGAGTTCATCGAACGGGATGTCGCGCAACTGCGCCAGCGACGAATGGCCGGTGCCGAAGTCGTCGATCGACAGGCCGATGTGCTTGAGCCGCAGCCGGGTGAGGATGTCCATCGGCACCCGGGCGTCGCGTGTCAGACGCGACTCGGTCACCTCCAGCATCAGGTCGGCCAGCGGCACGCCGTGGTGCGTGGCCTCGCGCAGCACGAACTCCGGGAAGTCCAGCCGCGCCAGGTTGTCCATCGAGACGTTGACCGCGACCCGCAGCGCCATGCCCGCCTCCCGCCAGCGCCGTGCCTGGGCCAGCGCCTGCGACAGCACGTTGCGGGTGAGCGCGTCGATCTGGCCGCTGGAT
>JBEANV010000380.1:0-3288 GCA_041165285.1 Pseudomonadota bacterium
CCGAATTTGGCCATCGCCTTTTCCAGCACGGGCAAGGGCATGGGCGCGGCCGAATACATCAGCGTGCGCAGGCTGTCGCCCTTGACGCTGTCGATCAGCGGGTGCTCCATCACCATCTGCACCATCGTCGGCGCCAGCAGCAGGAAGCTCAGCCGGTCGCGGTCGAGCGACTCCAGGACGGCACCGGGATCGAACTGCCGGTGCAGCACCACTGCGCCACCCCGGCAGTGCAAGGACAGGCTGATGAGCATGCCGCCGATGTGGAACATCGGCATGACGATCAGGCCGCGCTCGGTCTGCTCGATGCCCGACAGCCACGCGTCCACCTGCGCGAGCAGCCTGTATTCGCGGTGTCCCCAGATGCAGCCCTTCGGGCGACCCGTGGTGCCGCTGGTGTAGATCAGGCAGGCGATGTCGTCTTCACGCGCACGCTGCGGCGGGCCGGCGGGATCGCCCGTGGCCACGAAGGCCTCGTACCCGGTGGCCCAGGACGTCTCGCCGCCGAGGCAGACCCACGTCCGGATGCCGGGCAACTGCGGACGCAACTGCTCGACCACCGGAAGGTATTGCGCCTCGAACACCAGCACCGCCGGGCTGGAATCCTCCAGCATCCGCTGGATTTCCGGAACGGCGAGCCGCCAGTTCACTCCGGCCAGCACATAGGCGCCCCACTGCGTCGCGGCCATGACCTCACCGAACTCGATGCAGTTCATCGCCAGCACGGCCACCCGCTCCTGGCGGCGGGTGCCTGCGCGGTGGAGGGCCGAGGCCAGTTGTCGGGCACGCACCAGCAGATCGCCGTGGGTGATCAGGCGCTCATCCTGGATGTAGGCGGGGGAAGCCCCGAACCAGTGGGCGTTGTGCTCCAGGTCATCGGCAAAGGACAGCGGCAGATGCGGTTGCATGAATGGAGTCCTCGGGCGACAGTCGGCTCAGGCAGGTGACTGCAATGCCGCGATCACGACCGATTGCCGGGTGACGGTGGCGTACAGCGGCAGCAACTGGCTGACCATGAAGGCGTGCGACTCGGCGGTGGCACCGGCAATGCAGTCCTCGGGAACAAGCACCTGGTAGCCGAAGTCCGCGCCCGAGATGGCCATCGAGTTGATCGCGACATTGCTCGACACCCCGGCCAGCACCAGCGTCTTCACGCCCAGATGGCGAAGCGTGGCGTCGAGATCGGTGCCATTGAAGGCATTGATCGAGAAGCGCCGCGCCAGGATGTGGTCCTCGGGGTGCGCTTCCAGACCAGGGACCGGCTCGACCTCCACGCTGCAGGCCTGCATGAAGCCCGTCTTCGCCGAGCGCGCCATCAGCATGCTGGTGCGGGCCACGTCGGTGTAGTCGGGCCGATGCGCCACCCAGGCATGCACGACGGGCATGCGCGCTGCACGGAAAGCAGCGGCCAGTTCGGCGATGCGGGGCACGATGCCACGCGCATGCACCTGGCCCGCCAGCCCCTCGAACGGCGAGCGCCCGACCTCGACCACGCCGCGCTGGCATTCGCTGATCACCAATGCGGCACGTGTGCCGGGTTCAAAGCCTCTCAAGGTGATGGTCACAGCGGTCTCCTCCAGAGTGATCGACGGCACATCCGCCGTGGAATGGATCGATGATAACTGATTGATTGTCAGTTTCAAGCGTCACTCTGGGGAATCGGAAGATCCATCAACAGAGGGTATTCCCTTGGTTTCTTGTGCAACCCGATTTGGCAGGAACGAAGCCTTGGCGTGCGCAAAAAACTAACGTACAGTTAGTTATGTCATGGGCCATAGACATGGAGCCGCGGTGTCCCCTTCCGATTCAACAGATGCCTTGTTGCGCGACGCTGCGACGGATTTTCTGAGCCGCCGCACCCACCGTGGCCGCTTGCGCGGCTGGATCGAGAAGGCGCGTGGCCTGGACCGGGTGCTGTGGCAGGAGGCATCGGCCTTGGGCTGGACGGCCCTGCTGCTGCCGGAAGGACTCGGTGGCCTGGGCATGTCGGCTTCGGAAGCCTGCACGCTGTGCGAAGTCTCAGGGCAGCACCTGTTCGGCGAACCCCTGGCGCTGGGTGCGATCTGGCCGGCCGCCTTGCTGGCCGCGGCACAACGGCATGGCGCTGACGAACACCGTCTGCTTGCGCTGGCCGACGCCCATGCACAAGGGCTGCGGCCTAGCGCAGTGGCATGGCAGGAAGCGGCGGGGCAGCTTGAACTGGCGGCGCCAACCACCCATGTCACGGGTGGCCGACTGGCCGGGCGCAAGCGGTTCGTGCTGCCCTGTGATTCCGACACGAACCTGCTGGTCTGGGCCTGCGTGGGTGATCAGCCTGCCTGGGTCTGGGTGTCTGCTTCGACGCCCGGCGTCAGCGTGTCGCCAGTGGCGGCCGGCCTGGGGAGCCAGGCCACCATGACGTTCGAGAACGTCACCATCGACACCAGCCAAATCCTGCTGACCGGTGCGGCGGCCCGAGCCAGCCTTGACGAGTCGCTGACCTTGGCCCGCCTCGCGCTGGCCGCCGAGCTGATCGGCCTGGCCGCTGGCTGCCTCGAACTCACCCTGATCCACCTGCGGCAGCGGCAGCAGTTCGGCCGCCCGCTGGGCAGCTTCCAGGCCACGCAGCACGGTTGCGTGGATCTGTACCTGGCGCTGGAGCTGGCCCGGTCCTCGCTGGCCCATGCGCTGTCGGTCTGGTCCATCCAGGGTCCGCAGGCGCCCGAAACGGACGCCGCCGCCTGCGCCGCCAAGGCACGCGCTGGCGAGACCGCCGTGCTGGTGGGGCGGCGCGCCGTGCAGTGGCATGGCGCCATGGGCTTCTGCGAGGAGTCGGATGTGGGTCTGTATCTGCGCGCTGCGCTGCATGCCAATGCCCTGTTGGGTCACCCCGTGGCACTGCGCCGGCGCTTTGCCGCTCTGCACCATGAACGGGAGCTGGCGGCATGAACGCACCCACCGCAGTGATGGCCAGACGGTCCAAAGAATCCACAGAAGACCGCAACCTCTGGAGCGACGACGAGTTTCGCGCCCGCTTTCGCGCCTGGCTGGCCGAGCACTACCCGGCGGCCTGGAAGCAGACCGACCGGCGGCCCTTTCTGCGCCTGCGCGGCGAAGATCTGCGGGCCTGCATGCGCCTGCTGGACGACCACGGCTGGCGCGCCCCGGCCTGGCCCCGCGAACACGGCGGCATGGGCCTGGACTTCGGCAAACAGTGGATCTACCAGCAGGAGTGGGAGCGCATCGGCGGCGCCCGCACGGTCGAACCGGGTGAAACACACCTGGCCCCGACCCTGTTCCGCTACGGCACGG
>JBEANV010000381.1:0-3803 GCA_041165285.1 Pseudomonadota bacterium
GCGCCGTGCTCGCGCAGCCAGAACATCAGCTTCTCGCTGGCACCGAGGTCGCCGAGCGCGCGGCACACGGTGGCCACGGTCTCGCGATCCAGATCCAGGAACGCTTGCGGGTAGTACAGCCGGTTGCCGATTTTCACTGCGAAGACTTCGCCCCGCTCCGCTGCCGGCGCCAAGGCTTGGCGCGTGAGCCCCCAGGCATGCGCGAGCTGTTCCCCGGACACGACGAGGCCATCCTTGACCCATTGCACTCGGGCGGCTTCCCCACGCGCCGTGGCCCCGGCCAGGCCGCCGCAAGCCAGTGCTGGCGAAGGAGTCGCAGCGGGCACCTTGGTGTGTGCCACACGCGATCGAACGCCAGGAACCTTCGTTGATGGCAGACCTTGGCGGCTGACCGCCGATCGAAGGCTGCCCAGATCCTCGCTGAGCCGCCCTACGGCCGCTTCGAGCTGCGCGATACGGCGCAGGAGTACGGGGGTGCTGACGTTGATGCCCATGCTTCGATTTTAGGCAAGTGCAAACAATAAAGCAAATTAAGAAAATGAAGCAATTAGGGCCAGGCCGACGTGATCGTCGAGGTCGTGCCCGACGCGACGTCCCGGCTTGAGTGGCCCCTCGCCAGCCGACTCGGCCGTCCCCGGCGCTTCGGCAAGAGCCTGCTGGTGGACACGTTCAACAAACTCTTCGAGGGCAACCGTGCGCTGTTCGAAGACCTGCTCGCCGAGACACGCTGGGACTAGTCGCAGCGCTACCCCGTCATCCGCCCCAGCTTCTCCGATGGCATGCTGAAGAGCCGGACTGAACTGGACCGGCGCCTCCAGAGCAACCTGCGCCGCAGTCGCGCCGCCCTGGGCTTACCTCGAAATGCCCCGACGCTGCGTCAGCCAACGCCACATGGTCGCGATGCTGAACGTTCGGGCGCCACTGGCCCTACCCCAGGCCGCGAGGGCCTGGCTGCGAGCCGCCCGCTTCGCGGCAGCATCGCGGTTGTACCGACCATGCATGAACAGGTTGGCCACCTGATCGTGGGTCTACGCAAAGCGCTGCAGGTGCCGCGCCGATTTGAACCTGCGCATGACCTCTTCTCTGACACGGATCGGCTGGTGCGAATTCTCCGCCCGGTTGTTCAGCCCCTTGTGCTGGCGGTGATCGAGGTCGATTCCCAGATCTCGATTCGCTGCTGCGTAGCTCCGGAGCTTGTCAATGATGAGCACACGCGGGACGCGGTCATGCTTTTTGACGATCCGCACGCCACAGCCAGTGCCTCTGGCCGTTGATCGTGACCACGAATTCGTCGAGATGCCACTTGTCGCCGCGAGCCAGCCGTAGGGGACTTCCTCGGCGTGTGCTTCATGTCCGCAATTCTTGCAGGCCGACCAGCGCTCTCCCGCTCTGGCCAACAAGTCGACAGTGCCCCCCGCCGCCGCACTGCCCAGCAAGAAGCGGCCGATCGATATTATCGTCATTGAATAACTTTCATAAACTCTCTACACTTGGCGCATGGACGCCGTCAAGAACCCCTTTTCCCCTGGCGCCGGATCCCCGCCGCCGGAACTCGCTGGCCGCGATGACCTGCGAGAGACCGTTCGCGTCGCTGTAGAGCGCACGCGAACGGGGAAGTCCGCGCGCAGCGTGCTGATGGTCGGCTTGCGCGGCGTAGGCAAGACGGTGCTGCTTGACCGCATGCGCGACGACGCGGAAGCCTCGGGCGTGCATACCGTCCGCATCGAAGCCCCTGAGGATCGCTCGCTGCCCGCCTTGCTGGCGCCGCAGTTGCGCGTGGCGTTGCTGCGGCTGAGCAAGCTGGCGCATGCCAAGGACTTGGCCGTGCGGGGCTTGCGCGCACTGGCGGGTTTCGCCAAGGCCCTGAAGGTCACCTACGGCGACATCGAGGTCGGTCTGGACTACGAAGGTGAGCCCGGCCTGGCCGACAACGGCGACCTGGAGCACGACCTGCAGGAACTGCTGGAGAGCGCCGGCGCGGCGGCCAAGGCGGCCGGCACGGCCCTGGTGCTCTTCGTCGACGAACTTCAGTACGTGCCCGAACCCCAGTTGGCGGCCCTCATCACCGCGATGCACCGCTGCGCCCAGCGCCAGGTACCCGTGCTCCTCGTGGGTGCTGGTCTGCCGCAGTTGCGCGGGCGCATGGGCAATGCGAAGTCCTACGCCGAGCGCCTGTTCACGTTTCCCGAGATTGGCCCGCTCAGCGCTGACGCAGCGGTGCGTGCCATCACCAGGCCCATCGAGGCGGAGGGCGCTGAAATCACCGTCGGCGCCGTCGAGCGGATCTTGGCCGACACACGCTGCTATCCCTACTTCCTCCAGGAATGGGGCCAACGGAGTTGGGAAGCCGCTGTCGAGTCCCCCATCAATGCCGATGACGTCGAGCAGGCGACGACCACGGCCGTGGCGGCGCTCGACGAGAGCTTCTTCCGAGTGCGCTTCGATCGGCTGACGCCTCAGGAGAAGCGCTACCTGCGCGCCATGGCCGAACTTGGTCCCGGCCCCCATCGATCCGGAGCGATCGCCGAGTGTCTCAAGCGTGAAGTCAGTTCGCTGGGCCCCGTGCGCAGCTCGCTGATTGTCAAGGGCATGATCTGGAGTCCCAGCCACGGCGACACCGCGTTCACGGTACCGTTGTTCGATGAGTTCATGCGGCGGATCATGCCCAGCGAAGATTGGCGCACGTAAGTTCACGTGGGAACGCGGTGGCCGCAAGCCCCACCTGACGCCGCCTCGCCAGTGGCCCGCCCCCACTACACTTGCCCCATGACCCCCGCCGCCCCCGCACTGCCCCGCAAGAAGCTGCCCGTCGGCATCCAGACCCTGGCCAAGTTGCGCGACCAGGGCTGCTACTACGTGGACAAGTCGGGCCTGGCGATCGACCTGATCGAGTCGGGTTCGTACTTCTTTCTGAGCCGTCCCCGCCGCTTCGGCAAGAGCCTGCTGGTCGACACCTTCAAGGAACTGTTCGAGGGCAACCGCGCGCTGTTCGAGGGGCTGGCCGCCGAGACCCGCTGGGACTGGTCCCGGTGCCATCCGGTCATCCGCATCAGCTTCGCCGATGGCATGCTGAAGAGCCGGACTGAACTGGACCGGCGCATCCAGAGCAACCTGCGCCGCAATCGCGCCGCCTTGGGTCTGCCCCGTCCGACCGACATTGACCCTGACGACACGGCCGATGACCTGGCCGACCTGATCGAACAGGCCCACCTGACGCAGGGGGCGCCGGCGGTGGTGCTGGTCGACGAGTACGACAAGCCCATTCTGGACAACCTCACCGATCCGGCCAAGGCTGCGGAGATGCGTGACGGGCTGCGCAACCTGTACTCGGTGCTCAAGGGGTCCGATCCGCACCTGAAGTTCGTCTTCCTGACGGGGGTGTCCAAGTTCAGCAAGGTCAGCATCTTCTCGGGTCTGAACCAGCTGGTCGACATCACGCTGGACCCGCGCTGGAGCGCGCTGTGCGGCTACACCGATGAGGACATCGACACCGTCTTCGCGCCGGAACTGCCAGGGCTGGACCGCGACGAGATTCGCCGCTGGTACAACGGCTACAACTGGCGCGGCACCCGGGTGTACAACCCCTTTGACGTGCTGCGGCTGTTCGACCGACGCGAGTTTCTGCCCTACTGGTTCGAGACTGGCACGCCCACCTTTTTGGTCAAGCTGATCACCGAGCGCCAGATGCACACGCCCGACTTGGGCCAGATCGTGGCCACCGAGTCGCTGCTGTCCACCTTTGACGTGGACACCATCCTGCCCGAAGCCCTGCTGTTTCAGGCCGGGTATTTGACGATTGCCAG
>JBEANV010000382.1:0-6918 GCA_041165285.1 Pseudomonadota bacterium
GCGCTTGATGGATGGTTTGGCAGGGGAGGAAGGACTCGAACCCTCGCATGTCGGAATCAAAATCCGATGCCTTGACCAACTTGGCGACTCCCCTACACAGGACACTTCTTGCGAAGCACCCAAAATCTGTTGCTTCAGCCTGAACACCAATCCAGCAATGGATGATGCTTGAGACTGCGGCAGTACCTTGCCACCCAACCTGAACCCGGTGTCGCCAAACTCCGAATCCGTGCGACGGATGATTCGCTACTGCTTTCTTGCTGAACTGCATCACAGGGCGCAAATACTGCACTTCCTGACCCGCTCATTCTGCTGAGCCCGAAATTCTGCTTGAGAATCTCAAGTCCGTCAACAATTTGTGTGCTGAACGCCTCGGCGCTGGCTTGCAAATCGTTTTTTCCGAAGGACTTTGGCTGTGCAAGAAAGACCGCCATTGTGGTGCGAGGGGTATTCCGTGTCAAGAGAGGACTGGAAAATATCGCCGACGTCGGCACGGCCACTGGTGGTTTGAGCACGGCGTAGGCCGCTGGCGGCAGGTCGATGGGTGTGAGCTGCTCGCCGACACCTTCCACCCAGGCGTCCTGTCCGCCGATGAAAAACGGCACGTCCGCGCCCAGTTGCAGGCCCAGTTCGAGCAGGCGCGCGCGGGGCCAGTGCAGGCCCCACAGCCGGTTCAGTGCGATGAGCGTGGTGGCCGCATCAGAGCTGCCACCGCCAAGCCCTGCGCCCCACGGCACCTGCTTGTCGATGGCGATGTGCGCGCCCTGCGTGACGCCGCTGGCTGCTTGCAATGCGCGGGCAGCCCGGGTGCAGAGGTCGTCGTCGGGCAGGGCAGGGCCGAGATCCTCCCGGCTGATCTTTCCGTCGGCGCGGCGCTCGACGTGCAGCGTGTCACACCAGTCGATCAGCGTGAACACCGACTGCAGCAGGTGGTAGCCGTCCGGGCGGCGGCCGACGACGTGCAGGAACAGGTTGAGCTTGGCCGGGGCGGGCAAGTCATACAGGGCGGACAAGGACATGCGGGAATGGCTGTGGTTCAGGGGGTGTCGAGCTTGATGCGCACGGTCAGCGTGGGTGCCGGCAGGCGCCGCTGGGCGACGATCACGCCGTCAGTGACACGGCCGGTCTGTACGTTCCAGCCGAGCTGCCGGAAACCGGCTTCTGTGCCGACCCCGTCCCTGGCAGTGAGCGGTCGGCTCGGTAGCACACCCCACGGCCGACCGGCCAGCCAGTCGAACAATGCCGCCAGCGGCACGGCCTCGCCCAGCATTTCCTCGGCGAGTGCGTCCAGACTGTCGAAGCGGCGATCGCCGTCCGCGCTCTGCCACAGCACGGAGTCGGGCTGCCAGACCGCGCGCCCGACCTGCGTGCCGATCGGGCTGATGAGTGCGAGTTGCCCGCGGACATCGGTGCCCTGCAGGTCGAATCCGGCGCTGAACGAGCGGGCGTCGTCGCCCTCGACCTTTACCGCCAGCCGGCCGGCGTAGCTGCGCGCCAGCGGATCGGGCGTTGCGGCAGGCGGGGTGACCGTGGCACAGCCGGCCAGCGTGGCCGAAGCCGCGGCCAGAAGCAACAGCGCACGCCGCCTCACAGCGCCACCTTCAGGCGCCTGAGCGTCTCTGACAGCACCTCGTTGCCCCCGTCGCGGGTTTGCGCTTCACGCCAGACCTTGCGCGCATCGTCCTGCCGGCCCATCGACCACAGCACCTCGCCCAGGTGTGCGCCGATTTCCACGTCGGGCCGCTGCCGGTAGGCGTCACCGAGCAGGCGCGCGGCGTCCGGCAGGCGGCCAAGCCGGAACTCGATCCAGCCCAGGCTGTCGGTGATGAAGGGATCTCCCGGCGTGAACGACAGGGCTTTTTCGATCAGCGTGCGCGCTTCGGGCAGGCGCACATTGCGATCGGCCAGGCTGTAGCCGAGGGCGTTGTAGGCATGCTGCTGGTCGGGCTTGAGCTGGATGACGCGGCGCAACAGCGTCTCCATCTCGTCGAAGCGCAGCAGCTTCTCCGCAAGCAGGGCCTGCTCGTAGAGCAGATCGGTGTCGTCGGGAACCTGCGCGTTGGCCTGCGTGAGCAGCGTGTAGGCCGCGGTCCATTCCCTGGCGTCACGCAGCAGTTGGGCTTCGGCCATGAAACGTGCGCGCTTTTCGTCTGGGGTGCCTGTCGGCAATTGCTGAAGCAAGGCGCGGGCCTGCGGGAGCTGGCCCTGGCGCATCAGCAGCGATGCCCGCCGCTGCAGCACGCCGGCGCTGGCCGACTGGCCGGATTGGTTGGCCAGCTTTTCGAGCCAGTTCAAGGCACCGGGGTAGTCCTTGAGCTGCTCGGCGGCCTGCGACAGCATCAGGTAGGCCTGCCCCAGTTCCTGGTTGTCGTTGCGCTGCAGGGCGAGCTGGGCTTGATCGTCCGGTTTGTCGGCCATTTCGTCGTCCTCGCCGGGGCTGGCGATCGGCGGTGTCAGCACCTGCGCTGGCGCGGCTTCCTTGAGGGCGAGAAAACGCAGCAGCGAGGCCTTGGCACCAGCCGGCTGGCCCAGTTCGATCTGCAGCGCCCCTTGCATCAGCCAGCCGGTGGCCAGCTCAGGCTCGCCAGCGGTGAGCTTGGTGACCTCGGCCAAGGCTTCGCCGTAGCGTTGCGCGGTGGTGAGCCGGCGGACATAGGCGGCGCGCACGCCACCGGCCGATTTCGGGGTGGCCAGATAGCCGGTGACGAACACCTCGGCTTGCGGGGTGTCCTTCATCAGCTCCAGCGCGAGCAGGGCGGTGGGCTGGTGGCTGCGGTCGGTGTCGTGGGCTTCGCGCAGCAGCGCGAGGGGGCGTTCGCGGTTGCCGGCGGTGAGCCAGGCGCCGGCCGACGCGGTCAGCGCAGCGAGCCGGGTCGCCGGCTTGCTGCGCCAGGGCTTGAGCACCTCGTCGATGGCCTGCGCCGCTGCTTCGGGCTTCTCGCCGCTGAGCACCAGCCGCGGCAGGCTGGCGATGGCGCCTGCGCGCTCCTCGGCCGGCGTGAGGTCGATGAAGGTGTTGAGCGGCTCGCGGGCCTCCTGGTGGCGGCCGAGTGCCATGAGCATCTGGGTCTCGATCTCGGCCGCGTCGCGCGATTTCGGGACGGTCTGGCGCCAGGCCTTGAGCGCGGTCACCGCCTGCTCACCTGCACGGGCACCGATGGCGATGTCCACGGCCCGCCGGAACAGCGCTTCCTCCCGGCTGCGCTTCGCTGCTTCGAGCATCACCTGGAAGGCGAGACCGGCATCGCCCTGGCGCAGCTCCAGCTCGCTGACGAGCAGCTGGTAGAACATCACGCCGTCCATCGCCGAGCGGCTGATCACGGGTGCCCTGGCTGCGGGCGGCGCTGCGGCGGTCTGCGCAGCACCCAGCGCGGGCGTCAGTCCGAGGGCGACCAGCCACGCAAGCCACCGCCGTACAGGGGGGCGGGCAGACCGGCTTCGGACCGCTCGGGAGGGGCGTGCTGCAGGGGGCAGTGGCATCTGGGTGGGCTCCGTGGTGCAGGCCATTCTAGGCGGGCGGCGGGCGGGTGATCGGCCGCTCCGATAATGCCGACATGCCTGAATTGCCCGAAGTCGAAGTCACCCGCCTGAGCCTGACGCACCGCATCGAAGGTGCGCGTGTGCGCGCCGCTCGCCTGGGCAAGCCGCTGCGCTGGCCGCTGGGAGTCGAGCCGGACAGCCTCTCTGGCCGGGTCATCGGGCCGCTGCAGCGCCGTGGCAAGTACCTGTGGATGCCCCTGGACACGGGAGGCATCCTCCTGCACCTGGGGATGTCGGGCTCACTGAGGTTCGAGGCCGCCTTGCCACCGCCCGGACCGCACGACCATTTCGAGCTGGACACCGACCGCGGCACGCTGCGGCTGACCGACCCGCGCCGCTTTGGCGCCGTGGTCTGGTCCGACGGACTGGACCGTGCGCCTGCTGCGACCCTGCTGGCGCGTCTCGGTGTCGAGCCACTGGAGCAGGGTTTTTCCGCCTCGGTGCTGCAGGAGGGGTTGCGCGGACGGCGCGTGGCCATCAAGCCAGCATTGCTGGCGGGTGACGTGGTGGTGGGCGTGGGCAACATCTACTGCTCCGAGGCCCTGTTCGAGGCGGGCATCGACCCGGAGACCCCCGCGCAGCAACTTGGCCCCGAGCGCTGCGCGCGTCTGGTCACGGCGGTGCAGGACGTGCTGCGCCGCGCACTGGCCGCGGGTGGTTCGACACTGCGCGATTTCCGCGATGCGCATGGCATGGGCGGCGCCTTCCAGTCGCAGGCCCGCGTGTATGACCGGGCGGGCCTTCCCTGCCTGCGCTGCACCACACCAATCCGCCGCATCGTGCAAGGACAACGGGCGACCTACTTCTGTCCGGTCTGTCAGCGTCGCTGAGACAGGCGCTGCGCTACCATGCCCGTTGACTTTTCAGCGGACGCATGCACCGGCACAGCGATGAGCGAGCATTCCCACGATCTGACCAGCACCACGCCGACTCCTGTCGAGTCTGTCCTCTCCGAAACGGCCGATGACTCGGTCCAGGAGCCGTTTGTCCGCAGCCTCGACGCGCTGGGTGTCTGGCGTGTCACGCTCGAAGAGCGGGTGCGCGATCTGGTGCGCTTCCTGCGCGAGCAGAGCCTGCTGGACGAGGGGGCGGGCGACCTGCTCGACTCGCTGCGCCAGCGGCTGGCCGGCGAGAAGCTGGTGGTGGCCTTTGTCGCCGAGTTCTCGCGCGGCAAGTCCGAGCTGATCAACGCGATCTTCTTCGCCGACGCCGGCCGGCGCATCATGCCTGCCTCGCCGGGGCGCACCACGATGTGCCCGGTCGAGCTGGGCTGGGATCCCGAAGATCCGCCGGGCCTTTCACTGCTGCCGATCGAGACGCGGCTGGATGGCGCCTCGCTGGCCGAACTGCGCGGGCAGCCGAGGGCGTGGCGCCACGAACCCATCGATGTGTCCGATCCGGCCTCGTTCGCCAATGCGCTCAACGCCGTGAAGGGCATCCGCGCCGCCACCATCGACGAGGCCCGCCAGCTCGGTTTCTGGGACGACGACCACCCCGCCGACAACCCGCCCATGCTCGACGACGGGCAGGTCGAGATCCCGCTGTGGCGCCACGCGGTCATCAACGTGCCGCACCCGCTGCTCAAGCGCGGGCTGGTCGTGCTCGACACACCGGGCCTGAACGCGATCGGCGCCGAGCCGGAGCTGACCGTTGGCCTGCTGCCGAGCGCGCATGTCGTTGTTTTCGTGCTGGGCGCGGACACCGGCGTCACCAAATCCGACCT
This sequence comes from Pseudomonadota bacterium, assembly GCA_041165285.1. GTDB lineage: Bacteria > Pseudomonadota > Gammaproteobacteria > Burkholderiales > Burkholderiaceae_C > Sphaerotilus. Next base: position 5,264 of record JBEANV010000382.1, read on the forward strand.
GGAGATCTGGCGCGACCACCTGGCTTCGCAGGCACTGACGCGCTATGTGGTGCTCAACAAGATCGACGCGCTGGTCGACCCGCTGTCGTCTACCGAAGAGAACGAGGCGCAGATCACCCAGCAGTGTGTCCAGGTGGCGCGCACGCTGGACATGCCGATGGCGCGGGTGTTCCCGATCTCCGCCCGGCAGGCGCTGGAGGCGCGGGTCGAGGGCAATGCGCAGCTGCTCGCCGACAGCCGGCTGCTGGCGCTGGAGCAGGCGCTGGCGCAGCAGTTGCTGCCGCAGCGCCGTGCGGTGTTCGAGCAGCTCACGCTGGAGGCGCTGGCCGTTGTCCAGCAGCAGACCTCGCGCAACCTCACCGACCTTCGCCGCCACCTGTCCGAGCAGCTGCACGAGCTGCGCGGCCTGCGTGGACGCAGCAGCGGCAAGGTCGCGCTGATGCTGCAGCGGGTCGCGGCCGAGACGGCTGAGTTCGAGCAATGCACCACCCAGATCCAGGCGCTGCGCACGGTCCATTCGCGCACGCTGCGCAGCGTGCTGAACGGCTTGTCCGGCGAGCCGCTGCGTGCGTTGGTGGACGGCATGGTCCGCTCGATCCGCGAGTCCTTCCTCAAGCTCGGCGCACGGCGCTCGTTCGTGCAGCTTTTCGCTGATCTGCGCCTGTCGCTTGATGCAGCGCAGAAGGAGGCGCAGGATCTGCGCGACATGCTCGCCGGCTCGTTCACGAAGCTCAACGCCGAATACGGTTTCAGCCTGTCCACGCCCTCGGCGCCGGAGCTGTCGCGCTTTCGCGATGACCTGGCGCTGATCGAGCGCAACTATGTGCAGTACCTCGGCCTGAGCCAGGCGATGCGGCTCGCGCAGCCGCGATTCCTGGAGCAGTTCCGCCGGATGCTGATGTCGCGGCTGCGGGTGGTGTTCGAGAGTGCGGCCAGCGAGATCGAGCTGTGGAGCCGCACCACCTCGGCCCAGGTCGACGCCCAGTTGCGCGAGCGCCGCAAGGCCTTCAAGCGCCGGCGCGAGTCGCTGGAGCGCATCCGCACGGCCGCCAGCGATCTGGAGGCGCGGCTGCTGGAGATCGAGGCGCAGGACCAGCGGCTGGCGTCGATCGAGGTGCGGCTGCACGCGCTGTTCGAGCGCAGCCGCCGCGCCGCCACCCGCCACGAGATGGGCTTGTCCAGCGATTTCGGCCCCTTCCAGTCGTCCATGCCGGGTGCCTTGTCGGCGTCTGCTGCCACCACGTCGGCATGAGTCACCTCGCCGACGCGCTGGTGGCCTGGCAGCGTACCCACGGCCGCCATGCGCTGCCCTGGCAGAACACCCGCGACCCCTACCGCGTGTGGCTGTCGGAAATCATGCTGCAGCAGACGCAGGTTGCGGCGGTGCTGCGTTACTACGACCGCTTTCTGGCGCGATTCCCCGAGGTCGCGGCGCTGGCCGCGGCGCCGCTGGACGACGTGCTGGCGCTGTGGAGCGGGCTGGGTTACTACAGCCGCGCCCGCAATCTGCACCGCTGCGCGCAGACCGTGGTGTCGGCGCACGGCGGCGTGTTTCCGCCGAGTGCTGCGGTGCTGGCCGAACTGCCGGGCATCGGGCGTTCGACCGCAGCCGCCATCGCGGCGTTCTGCCACGAGGAGCGCGTCTCCATCCTCGA
>JBEANV010000383.1:0-3446 GCA_041165285.1 Pseudomonadota bacterium
CGCCCGGCCGACGCGGTGGAAGCCGCCGAGTGCTGGGAGGTCGCGCTGGAGCACCGCAGCGGCCCGGTCAGCCTGGTGTTCGCCCGGCAGGCGCTGCCAACAGTGCGCCGTCCTTCAGCCGATGGTGACGACGCCGACAACCGCAGCCGCCGCGGTGGCTACGTGCTGGCCGAAGCCGAGGGCGGGCCACGCGCTGCCACGCTGCTGGCCACTGGCTCCGAAGTCGCCATCGCCTTGAAGGCCCGCGACCTGCTGCAAGCCGAAGGCGTGCCGACGGCCGTGGTGTCGATGCCATGCTGCGAACGCTTCGATGCGCAGGACGCAGACTACCGGCGAGCCGTGCTCGCACCGGGGTCGGTGCGCGTGGCCATCGAGGCCGCCGTGCGCTTCGGCTGGGACCGCTACCTCGGCGACGAGGGCGGTTTCGTCGGCATGGTCGGGTTCGGCGCGTCCGGGCCGGCCGATGCGCTGTACGAGAAGTTCGGCATCACCCCGGCCGCCGCCGTGGCGCAGGTGCAGCGGTTGCTCGCACAGCGGGCCTGACGCAGCAGCCCACGGGGGCGTGGATCAGACGATCCGCCCCTTGTCGATCCGCAGGATGCGGTCACACCGCCCGGCCAGCTCCGGATCATGCGTGACCAGCACGAACGCCGTGCCGCGCTCGCGGGCCAGCGTCAGCATCTGCGCAAAAACGCCGCCGGCCGTCTCGCGGTCGAGGTTGCCGGTCGGCTCGTCGGCCAGCACGCACGCCGGGTCCGTCACCAGCGCCCGCGCAATCGCCACCCGCTGACGCTCGCCGCCGGACAGCTCGCCCGGCCGGTGGTCCAGCCGCTCGCCCAGCCCCATCAGCCGCAACTGCTGCGCGGCACGCGCCCGCGCCTGCGCGATCGGCTGGCGGCGCATCAGCAGCGGCATCGCCACGTTGTCGAGCGCCGTGAACTCGGGCAGCAGGTGGTGGAACTGGTAGACGAAGCCGAGGTGCTGGTTGCGCCAGCGGCCTTGCTCGGTCGCGTTCATCGTCGCCAGATCGCGCCCGGCCAGCGTCACGCGCCCGGCGTTCGGCGCGTCCAGCCCGCCGAGCAGGTGCAGCAGCGTGCTCTTGCCGGACCCCGACGCCCCGATGATCGCCACCGTCTCGCCGCGCCGGATCGCCAGATCGACGCCGTGCAGCACCGTGACATCCAGCCCCCGCGGGCCACCTTCCTGGAAGCGCCGGACCAGCCCGGTCGCCTGCAGGATCACCGAGCCGTCGTTCATCACATTCGCCTCACTCATAGCGCAGCGCCTCCGCCGGGTTGACACGGCTGGCGCGCCAGCTCGGATACAGCGTGGCGACGAAGGCCAGCACCAGCGAGATCACGCCGATCGGCACGATGTCGCTGGCCTGCGGATCGCTCGGCATGCGCGAGATCAGGTAGACGCTGCTGGGCAGGAAGCTCGCGTTGAACAGGCTCTCCAGCGCCGGCACGATCACCCCGACGTTGAACGCGATCAGCAGCCCCAGCGCCAGCCCGGCCAGCGTGCCCATCACCCCGGACGCTGCGCCCTGCACCATGAAGATCCCCATCACCGAGCGCGGACTCGCCCCCAGCGTGCGCAGGATGGCGATGTCGGCCTGCTTGTCGGTCACGGTCATCACCAGCGTCGAGACGAGGTTGAACGCCGCCACCGCGACGATCAGCGTGAGGATGATGAACATCATGCGTTTCTCGATCTGCACCGCGTCGTACCAGGCGGCGTTGGTGCGGGTCCAGTCGCGCACGAGGAATTGCGGGCCGAGCGAGGCGGTGAGTTCGGCCGAGACCTGGCGGGCCAACTGCTGGTCCTTCAGGCGCAACTGCACGCCCTGCGGCCCGCCCGTGCGGAACAGGCGGGCGGCGTCGTCGATGTGCATCAGCACCAGCCCGTTGTCGTATTCGTAGTGCCCGGCGTTGAACACCCCGACCACCGTCATCTGCTTCAGGCGCGGCACGACACCGGCCGGCGTGGTCTGGCCGCTCGGCGTGACCAGCGTGACCGAATCGCCTTCGACCACGCCCATCGAGCGGGCCAGTTGCGCGCCCAGCACGACGCCCCAGGCGCCCGGCTGCAGCTTGGTCAGCACGGTGTCCTTGAGCTGCGCGGCCAGCGGCGTGACCGTGGATTCCTCGGCCGGCGAGATGCCGCGCACCATCACGCCATGCATGTCCTCACCACGGGCCAGCAGCGCCTGCGCGGCAACAAACGGCGCAGCGGCAGCCACCTGCGGGTTCTTCGACGCGGCCTCGGCCAGCGTCTGCCAGCGGTCGAGTCCGTTGCCCGTGGTGTCGAAGATCTCGACGTGGGCGATCACGCTGAGCATCCGGTCGCGGACTTCCTTCTGGAAACCGTTCATCACGCTGAGCACGATGATCAGCGCCGCCACGCCGAGGGCGATGCCCAGCATGGAGACGCCGCTGATGAAGGAGATGAAGGCGTTGCGACGACCGGCGCGACCTGCGCGGGTGTAACGCCAACCGATGCGGACTTCGTAGGGCCAGTTCATGGGCGCGGATGCTACCCGAGGCGGCGCGGGGGAACGCCGGGGTCGATAATCCGCGCGCCATGCCCCACGCCCCCACCCACCTGCTGATCGCCCACGCCAGCGCCGCTTCGGCCGCCGGACTCGCCGCGCTGAACGTCCTGCGCCTGCCGAACCTCGACGCGCTGCTCGGCCGGCTCGCGCCAAAAACCGACGCGGCACCACGGCCCGATGACGACGAGTACACGCTCAGCGCCCCGCACGAGCGCGTGCTGGCCGAGGCGCACGGCTGGCACGGCGCCGACGGCCGCTGGCCCTGGGCGGCGGCGAGTGCGGCGGATGATGGGCTGCGCGCTGATGACGACACGGGCGGTGATCCGTGGGGACTGATCACACCGGTCCACTGGCACGTCGGCAGCGACCAGATCGCGCTGGTCGATCCTGCGGCGCTCGCGCTGACCGAAGCGGAGTCGCGCACGCTGTTCGATCTGCTGAAACCGTCGTTCGACGCCGAGGGCTGGTCGCTGCAGTGGGGAGCGCCGCTGCGCTGGTATGTGCGCCATCCGGCGTTGGCGGAGTTGCCGACCGCCTCGCTCGACCGCGCCATCGGCCGCAACCTCGACCTGTGGCTCAGCGACGCGCCGCAGACACGCAAGCTGCGGCGACTGCAGGTCGAGGCACAGATGCTCTGGCACGAACACGACCTCAACGAAGCGCGTGAAGCCGATCGGCAGCTCACGGTGAACTCGTTCTGGCTCAGTGGCTGCGGCCCGGCTCAGGCACGCCAACCGCTCACGGCATTGGACGTGGAGATGCGCCTGCGCGCCCCGCTGCTCGCCAACGAATGGGCGGATTGGGTGGCGGCGTGGCACGCGCTCGACGCCGGGCCGATCGCCACGCTGCGCCAACACGCCGAAGCCGGCGAGCCGGTCACGCTGACGCTGTG